>CAIWSO010000001.1 GCA_903915315.1 uncultured Spartobacteria bacterium
AGTTCCTGCAGGTTCACCCCGAGGCCAAAGTAGGATCGCACTTCATTTTTCCACTCTTGGAGGGTGGCGATATCGAATCCTTCATGGTGCACATACGGTGCAAGCACGGGCCCCATCACCATCACCGAGGAAACTGGGAAAAGCGGGCTTTGGAAGACGACCTTCATGTAAGTAGTCCAGTCGCGATAATTGATCGCTTGCTCGCGCACAGGCCCGACGCCTTTCATTTCGATGTCGCCACCGCCACGCCAAATCGAATCCGAGTTCATGAGGAAAAACGGACTGGGCCACGCGCCGCAAGTGGTGTTGATGAAGACATCCGGCTTTTCCTTGCGCATGTCTTCGATCAGTTGCACCAGCGCCTCGCGTTCGGATTCATTTTTTGGGTTCTCATTGAATCCATCAAATTTGAACATAGTGACGCCTTGATTGCGGATAAAATCAAAACACACCTCCCGGAACCGTGCGAGGTAGGGCGGATCGGATAAACTGAAGGCCTTATCTTTGATAACATACGGGAGGTTGTTCTTTTGGGCCGTTGCAAAGCGGACTTCACGTCCCCCCCACCCGCCTTGAGGCGAAATCCAAACACCCAATGAGGCATCGTGCTTCTTGGCGACCTCATTCATGACCCTCCACTCATTAGGATTTCGCTTGGGGTCAAACTGCCATACATCCGTGGCGGTGCCGGAAACATTGTCCCACGGATCGTCGAACATAAACAACTCCACGGGCACCCCGCGCTTGACGGTCAATTCGCTGTGGAAGGTCTTGATGCGCTCGAGGGCCTCGGCTTCATCCGCTTTCTTCGTGCGTGCGGTATGCAGGATGTCATACCAGGCATTGTAATGGAGGACCTGATGGTAGGAATGCGAGCGCTCCCGCTCGAGGTAGTAGTTGAAGGCCCTGCGGCGTTGGTCTTGCGGATAAATGCCGATGGCAGCGCGTTGGTGCACCGTCTCGCCCTGCTTGACCGCCAGGTTGGCGCGGTCCCAGTAAAAGGTCAATTTTTCCCCAGAGATGAGTGGCCTGGCTGTCGGATGGTGAAATCCGAAGAAAAAGCGCTCGTTCGCCACCGGACTCCCGGCCGGGGTGCCGAGTTGCTTCAGATTCTTGGCGGTCACATCCAGCATGACCAAGCGGTTCAGGCTTAAATCCCCGCGCAACGGAGTGATCGTGACATCAAAGAGGATGTAGTTCGAGCCGTCCCGGAGAATGGGCTTCCACACCACGCGGTAGGAATCGTCGGGGGCGGTAAAAGTCAGAGCAAACGACTTGGCTGCGTCATGATCACCCAACCGAGGCGAGGTCGTGTCTGCGGAGATCGTTTCTTCCGGAATTTGCGGATCGAGTTTCAACGCCGAGGCGTTGATCGGCTTGCCATCAACAATCAACGAGAACGGTTCATCGATGACTACGCTGGCCCCCGCTTCGCCTGGGATGTCGAAGCGCGAGTTCGCCACTCGCCCCTCGGTGAGATCAAACTGGAACGACACAAGGTCATTTTGCAGCGTGCGTGTATTTCCTTTGACAATGGCCTTCGCGTTGCCGGGAGGACGCTGATCGGGGTAGTCGAATTTAACTGGCTCCTTCGGCTTTACAGCCTGTGCCGCAGGCGCAGTCAAAAAGCTCGCCCCCAGAGCTATCCATCCAACGAACTGCAAGTAATTTTTCATATGATTTTTCTTAGTGAGTATTTTAAAAATTCGGCCTACGAGCCGACGATCCAACGCAGGTTTCGGAATTCCGGCGGCGGGCCTTGCCATTTTCCGCCAAGTTCTTTGGTGCTTTTGCCCCTCAAGGTTTCTTGGGCACCGAAGCGGAGTTCTTTGATGGTGGTCCAGTCTTTGAGCGGTTCGTTGGCGGCGTTAAGGAAATGCGCCGGATCCAGCACCACCGTTTGCCACACCTGCCCGCCTTGGAGGGCGACCTCGGTGGCGGAGTCGCTCAAGCCGATGGCCAGTTTGTTGGGTTGGGCGGAGCGAACCTCAAAAGCGAGATGAGAGCCAGAGGGCGCTTTCCATTCCTCGGTGTAGATTTTATGGGTTGAGATCGCCCATTCTTCGGGTTTGTAGGCGAACCATTGTTTTTTCCAATCGCCTTCGAAGTTCTCAATGAGGAGCGAGGGTTGTCGGGTGGCTTTGACTCCTGCGTCTTGAAGTTGCTTGTTCGAAAAAATTTGCGGCGGAGAGGAGATCACAAAGCGATCCGAGGAGTAGGCGCGCGCATAATAGCCCGCGCCTTGGATCGGTTTGTCCAAGCCATAGATCACATTGGCATAGACCCAGAGAGGTTTTTCCAATCCGCAAAGGGGCAATTTGGCTTTCCAGACCCCATCGACCTTTTGGGCGGGCGCGTAATACCAGAAGCGGTTTTTCGTGTTGATGAAATCATCTTTGGCCCCAACCATCTGGCCTTCCCGGGTGTAATAAACCTCGACGCCCAAAACCGGTTTCGCGGTGTCCGGCCGGATGCTGATCTCGGGCACGCCGTCGCTCGTTTTCAGATTCAGCTGGGTCCAAGGCGTCTCCGGAACGACACCCTCCCCTTTCAAATAGCGATCCATCCAGACTTGGGTGGCGACTTCGTATTCGGCAGTATCCTGGTGGTTGTGGTGAGGAGAGATGGTGAGTCGCCAGTCGCGGGTCTTGAGTTCATGCAACGCGGCGGGCAGGTGGTTGATGAGCCCGTGAAAATCATTCGAGGGACTGAGAAAGAAAATCGGGCAGGAAATGTTTTTGAGATAGTTATTGTCGGCGATCGTCGCCACATAGAGCGGGCTGGCGTTTTGCCGGTCGCTGATGCCGCCGCAGGAGGGAGCGACGGCCTTCACGCGGTCATCGCTTCCGGCCGTGAGCACGGAGAT
>CAIWSO010000002.1 GCA_903915315.1 uncultured Spartobacteria bacterium
AACTGGAATGGAGGTTGGGCTTAGGTGCCCATCGTATTTCCAAAAAGATGGATATGGAGGCGATCGCAGTAGCGGTGGCCCTTCTCTAGGCAGATGGCGATGACTTCGCTCTCGCGAGATTCGAGCAATGCGTCACTCGTTCCCTCCGGCATGAGAAGGATTTTAGACGGCGGTATGGGTAGGCCGATATCCGTGATGGTTTTTTCCAATTCCGGCAAATCGTTCGCGCCAGAAACGACAAATTTTAACTGAAACGGGTATCCTGCAATCCACTCGCGCAAGACGTCCGGTTGAATGCGCGTTTTTTCATGACGCTCGACCCACGCAGCCTCGATTTCCGACGCATCGGGGGTGGAATTCGAAAGTTTTGGGCTGAGGGATGCGAGGTCGCAGGCGATATCTGCCGGAGGGATCGTGCCAGCCGTTTCAATCGTGATGTGCATACCCTCGGCGCGGAGGGCGGCGGCCAATTCGTGAATGCCTCGCGCGATCATCGGTTCGCCGCCGGTCAATACGCAGTGGCGGGCGGGGTGTTTTTTGACCTCTTCTAAAATGCTCTCGATGCTCCGCTCCGCGCCTTCGGGCTTCCACGAGGCATACGGAGTGTCGCACCAACGACAACGGAGGTTGCAGCCCGAGGTGCGAATGAAAACGGAGGGCACCCCGGTCAGTTCACCCTCGCCTTGGATCGAATAAAAAATTTCCGAGATCCGCATGGGTTAGTGAGGTTTCTGGGGAAGCGGCGGGGTGGCGAGATAGGCCGTGGGATCGACAATGCCGGAGAGAACGAAGGCCTCGCGACGCTCGACGCAGGTGCCGCATTCGCCGCATTGCACCTCGCCTCCAACGTAGCACGACCAGGTTTGTGAAAAATCGACACCGAGATCGTGGCCCCGCCGGGCGATCTCGGTCTTCGTCATGGTGACAAACGGACGCATCACTTCAACGCGGGCATAGGTTCCGAGCCGTATGGCATCCGCCATGGCGCTCAGAAAATCCTCGCGGCAGTCGGGATAGATCGCATGGTCACCCGAATGGGCGGCGATCACCAAACCATGAGCCCCCTTGCTCTCGGCGAAGCCGCCCGCGATTGAGAGCATGATGCCGTTGCGGAAGGGGACGACGGTTTTTTTCATCGTTTCTTCCTCGTAGTGGCCTTTCGGGATTTCGCCGCCTTTTTGAAGAAGATCGGACTCAAATTGCTCGCCGATAAAAGCGAGCGGAACTGTGATGTGCGGGATGCTCAGGCGATCGGCATGCCACTTCGCGAACGGAATCTCGCGGTCGTTGTGCTTTGCGCCGTAGTGAAAGGAGATCGCGGCCGTTACTTCATGGATTTGCGCCGCATCGTAGAGCGCAGCAACGGAATCCATCCCGCCACTGCACAGAACGACCACTTTTATGCGGTTTTCAGCACTCATGAGCGGAAGGAAGGGTTTGAAAAAATCACATCATCGCGATACACGGCCACCGCGCGCCCGTCGAGGATTCGCTCGCAAAAACGGGGGTTATTTTTTCGATAGAGACTTGAACCAACCGAGTGGTTGCGGGCGGATGCAGGTGTTGATCTGCTTAACTTCGGTGTAGGCATCGTAGCCGTAGGTGCCGAGTTCGCGTCCGATCCCGCTCTGCTTGTAGCCACCCCAGGGCGCCTCGTTGAAGGTAGGATGGTAGGTGTTGATCCAAGTGATGCCGGCGCGAAGTCGGCGGATCACCCTTTGGGCACGGGATCCATCGCTCGTGAAGACGCCAGCTGCTAGGCCGTAGATGGTGTCATTCGCCATTTGAACGGCCTCGTCCTCGCCATCGAAATATTGAACGGCCAATACCGGGCCAAAAATTTCCTCCTTCACGATGCGCATGCTGGGCTTGGTATTCGAAAAAATCGTTGGCTGCACGAAGTTGCCCGCGCTTCGTTTGTCATTGTAGGTCCCGCCACCGCACATGATCTCGCCGCCCTCGCAACAGCCTGCCTGGATGTAATCGAGCACTTTTTTCTGGTGTGCCCGTGATATGAGCGGACCCATCTCGGTGGCTTCATCCATACCTGATCCGACGACGATCTTCTCGCAGGCGGAGACCAAATTATGGAGGAAATTTCCACTGAGGCGACGATCGAGGAGCAGCCTGGATCCAGCACTGCAAACCTCACCTTGGCCGGCAAAGATACCGAAAAGTGCGTACTCCAGCGCCACATCGGGATCGGCATCGGCGAAGATGATATTCGGACTTTTCCCTCCCAACTCGAGTGAGATCTTTTTGAAATTCGACGCCGCGGCGATCTGGATTTTACGACCGGTCACACCCCCGCCGGTGAAAGCGATTTTGTCCACAAGGGGGCTTGCTGCGAGACACGATCCCACCGGATCCCCTGGACCGTAAACTAGCTGGACGACCCCTGGAGGAAATCCCACATCATCGATCATCTCGAATAACAGCGAAACCGAGAGGGGTGTCAGCTCAGAGGGCTTGAGAATACAGCAATTACCCGCTGCGAGCCCGGGAGCGAGTTTCCATGCCGCCATCAGCAAGGGGTAGTTCCATGGGATAATCTGACCGCAAACGCCAATGGGTTCGCGAACGGTCTGGCAGACGATATTCGGGTCGCCGACTTCAATGGACTGCCCAGAAGGCTGCGTGGAGAGTCCTGCATAGTAGCGAAAACACGCGGCGGCATCCGCGACATCGAAACGTGCCTCGCGGAGGGGTTTGCCATTGTTGCGTGTCTCCATGGTCGCCAGTTCTTCGGCGCGCGACTCGATAAGGTTCGCCAGTTTAAAGAGCTTTGCTGCCCGCTCGACGGCAGGCGTTCGTGGCCAAGGTCCCTCATCGAATGCCTTCCTTGCCGCCTTGATAGCCGCTTCGACATCCTCGACAGCGGACTCCGCCACCTCGCCGAGTGCGGTGTTGTCAGCGGGATTGTGGTAGGTTCTCACCGCTCGGCTCTGGGCGGGAACAAAGACGCCGTTGATGTAATTTTTAAGTGTCATTTCAACTCTCCGGTTTCCAGAGCGCGGCATTGATGCACGCCCAGATGTGAACGATCCAGCCCAGCAGTCCGAAGCTGATGAACCACACAACGATCGATCCAAGACAAAAAACAATCGCTGCCAGAATCCGCCCCTGAACCAACTGCCCGAGGCCGGGAACAAAAAAACTGCATAGCGCCGCGATCACATTTCCTGCTGATCCTTGTCTCTCATTCATTGCCGGAATATCGAATGGCTACGGCGTGCTTGCAAGTGATACCTCGCTCCAGACGTGCAGGTTGACGTTGCTTTTGGCGGCCAGGTTTGCATTACTCCCTGTTGCATGATTTTCCAGCACCAGTTCCGATGATCGGACTCATTGCGCATTCTGAAAAACCGGCAGCCGCCTCGGTGGTCGCCGCCGTGATCGCCGAACTTGATCGGTATGGTATGCCTTACCTCCTTGAGCGGAGCACGGCGCCGTTGGTTGGCAAGTCCTCGTCCCACGATGAATCGGCCCTCGCGGCCGAGTGCCGGCTTTTAGTGGTCATGGGTGGCGATGGCACCATCCTTCGCGTGGTTCAAAAGCTCACTTCCGTGCTTCCACCCATCTTTGGCATCAATATTGGAACGCTTGGTTTTTTGACCTGCCTAGGAGCGGGGGAAATCCAACGCGCTGTCGAATGTATTCGAGCTCAGGATTATATTCTCAGTTACCGTGGGCTTTTGAAAGCGGACCTTCGATTTGCGAATGGCGATGTGCAATCCCTCTTTGCCTTGAACGATGTCGTGGTCAGCCGAGGTGAGCGCTCGCAACTGGTGCAAATCCGTGTCTCGCTCGGAGGTGCCGCCCTCACGGATTACAACGCCGACGGCCTTGTGGTGGCAACGCCCACTGGTTCGACGGCTTACTCGCTTTCGGCCGGCGGTCCGATCCTCATGCCCGACTCCGGATGCCTTGTCGTGACACCGATTTGTCCGCACGTTTTGACGAACCGCTCGGTTGTGGTGAGTGATGAGAGTGTTGTGAATATCCAAGTGAGCAAACCCGGGCAGACCGGCTATGTCTCAGTCGATGCCCAAGGTTGGTTTCCGATGACGGATGGCGACTCGCTGCAATTATCCAAAAGCACACGCGTCCTGCCTCTGGCGATGCTGCCCGAAAGACCCTTCACCGAAGTCCTCCGTCAGAAGTTAAAGTGGACCGGAAGCAACCTATGATTTCTATCGCCCAGATTCTTAAGCCTGAGCACATCCATTTATCCCTGAAGGGAGAAAATCAGCTCGATGCCGTTCAGGAAGTCTTGTTTTCGCTGCGTGGCGATGTGCGGGTTCCTGCTTGGGAGGACCTACGCACCTCTGTGATACAGCGCAATGCCCCAGCCGTTGCAGCAGGCGGTTGCGGCGTGGTGATTGCCCATGGGCGCACCAATGCGGTGAACGCGCTCGTGATGGGTGCCGGGAGATTGAGCGAGGGATTCCACTCGGATGACATCCCGGAAAAGGTGCGCTTCGTTTTCGTGGCAGGCATCCCAACGGCGTTCAATAACGAATACCTGCGGGTGGTCGGCAGCATAGCCCGGCTGTGCAGTCGCCCAGAACTCCTGAACGAACTCATTGCAACCGCCACACCGAGATCCTTTCTTGAGATCCTCGCTTCTGCCGAGCTGAAGCTCTAACCGAACGATGAACCTAGAGGGCTGGTCCCAAAACAACGCGGAATCCGAAGCTCGTGAAACGTGAATCTGGAAGACCCACGTCATTTCGGAATGAGGACTTCAAGCGGTCAGCATAGCCATTGAACCACGAAGCTCCGCGAAGCACGCGACAATCACTGGTGCGCTCGTAGCGGTCTTGGCACCACTCCCAGACATTCCCGCCCAAATCGTAAATTCCGAATGCGTTTTCAGGGAAGCTTCCGACGGGCGAGGTGAACTCGAAGGAATCCACACCGAGTTCTTGGGAATAATTCCCGGCATTTTGTGCTGGTGGCCATGCGGAGCCCCATGGAAATCCCTCAGCCTGACCGCTCCGTTTTTCGGGGTTGGATTCTGGCTCTTCCGGCAGTCCCACGGCCGCGCTCCACTCGAGATCGCCTGGAAGGCGGTAGACCACATCCGAGCCAATCGACCCTGCAGCGCGCTCGCGTTGGGTGAGCCATTCGCAAAACGCTCCAGCCTCGTGCCAAGTGACGTTGACGACTGGATGGTCCGATGTGCTGCCAGCAGCCTGAGCGGGCATCTCGACACCTTTATCCGAAGCATAAGCCTGAAAATCACTAGCGCGCACGGGCCAAACACAGAAAAGCGTGCTGAAACGTGGCACAGGAACAAACGGCATGCCCAGACCATTAACGAAAGGCGCTTCTTTAGACGCAGGAGCGGATGAGTTGGCGGAATTGGAAATCATGGCAGGGTGATAAAAAACCCTCATCCAACTAGCAAGATCAAATAGAGAAAACCTTTGCCCTTCGACATGGCTAAGCCCCGCAGGTTGTGATTTGTTTGCAATGATTCAGCCTGCCCACTAGATAAAAAATCCATTCCAACGGGCTTGGCAGTGACCCACCATGCGCAATCCTTCATTCACCATCACCATTCACGGCATGGGTTCTGCGATTCGGGATATCGGGCATCTCTTGGCAGGCCGGTTTTGCTCCTTGCAAATAGAGGGTAATTTTCGAACGTCATGGTAGGAGAGTCTCCGTTGTGGTTCCGCCGTTGGCCTTTTGCGGGATTATTGTTAGCCGCTACGGTGGGCATTGTTTCAGCCTCGCTTCTGCAAGTTGCGTCGACCGTTTTCATTTGTGTGGCTGCCATGGCCATGGGCGTTTGGGTTTGGAAACGCAAAACCGCTTGGCTTCTTCTTTCTCTGGCGGCGGCATTCGGAGTGCTCCAAGTCTGGCAATCCCGCGAGGCCCCATCGGCCCTGCTTGCGGAGTTGGCGGAATCTCCGGATCTGCAAGTCACGGCCATCGGACTCATCTCATCTCCGCCCCGCCTCCTCGCAAAAAACCGCATCCGCTTCGAGCTTAGAACAGAGGACCTCGAGATCCAGGGTCGGATCCTGAAGACAAGGGTGAAGGTTGCTGTGACGACCACAGGCGAAGTGCCGCGTTGTGGCGACAGGGTCAAGGTTCGAGGCATCTTGGAGCGCATCCCCGCGCCGCGTAATCCAGGCCAATTCGATGTGCGACGAGTGATGGAGCTTCGGGGGATCACGTGTGAGATCAAGACGTCCGCAGGCGAGGGGTATGCGATTCTCGAGCGGGGAGCGGGCCTTTTTTTGCTTCGAGCTGCCGAATCTTGCAGCAAGTGGATGGAGGCCACGCTGCGGGAAGGCATTTCGGGGGATCCTGTGGTTTGTGATCTGCTCGCGGGGATGGTCTTGGGGGCGACTTCGGATATCCCGGATGCGTTGCAGGATCAATTTCGCGAAACAGGAACTTTTCACCTTTTCTCTGTCTCGGGACTTCATGTGGGAATGATTGCGCTCATCCTCTGGCAGGCCCTCCGAATGGCGGGAGCGGGTCGTCATGCGGCGGTGATCGCCATCATCCCAGCGCTCTTTTTTTACGCCCTCATTACGGGATGGAAGCCCTCCAGCATTCGTGCAGCGGCGATGACATCCATTTTTTTGCTGGGCATGATCTCGTGGCGCCAACCGATGGCCATCAATTCCCTCTGTGCGGCGGGATTTCTCATTCTAGTCCAATCCACAAACGAACTTTTCAACCCCGGCTTTCAACTCTCCTTTGTGGTTGTGGCCGGAATTCTTCTTTTCGCTATTCCTATCCGAGACGGATTGAGGAAAAAAGTTCAGCCCGATCCGTTCATTCCGATTCCCCTGTGGACGCGCAGCCAAAGGTGGGGGCACTCCTGCGGAGAAGGGCTGGCGGATGCCGTTTCGGTCTCGCTTGCCGCATGGATAGGCTCGCTCCCGTTGACTATTTACTATTTTCATATGGTCTCACTGTCGTCTTTGTTGGCGAACCTCGTCATTATTCCGCTGGCTTTCGGGATCATGGCCACGGCTGTCCTTGCTTTGTCTGGCGGATTGATAAGCGCGGCTTTGGCGGCCGTTTTTAACAATGCGAATCTGGCCCTCGTCAAAGCTCTCATCTTGATTGTCCAAGCTGCGGCATCACTTCCCGCCTCGAGTCTTCTCCTGGGATCAGCAGATCCGGCGCCAGTGGCGGTCACTCTCTTTGATTTCGCTGATGGCGGAGCGGTCGCGGTGGAGTCGGGTGACCGGCTTTGGTTTTTGGATTGCGGTTCGAAAAGGGATTTTAAAAACACCCTGCTCCCTTGGATGCGTGAGCGGGGAAGAGATTCCGTGGATGGGATCATTCTTTCGCATGGGGATGCGCGCCGAATGGGAGGAGCGGTGGATTTACTCGGATCTGGTGCACCCCCTCTCATTGTGGATTCGCCTCTCGGCGATCGCTCGCAATCACGGAAGCTGCTTCATGAATGGCTTCAAAAATCAGGGATGCCCAAGTCCATTCAGTTCGCAGGGGATGAGATCGAAATCAATGACGTCGCAAAATGGAAGATCCTGCATCCTCCGCTCGGCTATAATGCAGGTCGGGCAGATGACAAGTCGCTAGTCGTCCGCCTCGATACTCCGC
>CAIWSO010000003.1 GCA_903915315.1 uncultured Spartobacteria bacterium
GAACATCGACAACTGTAACCGAGGTTGTGCCTTCTAATAAAATTGTATCAATTAATTTATTCTCCCCGCCGGTATACGTCGATGAACCAGTTGCGTTCAGGGTTGGGATTTCGATATTACCAAACGCACCTCCAACAGGAACGGTAGAAGAGTTTCCTGTAATTACTGGAGGACCCTTTGCTACTCCTATAAGTGCAGGAACCGCCCTTAAAAACTGATCGAAAAATTTATTAAATGCCACCCCAACTCCCCCGCTTGCTTCAGCCGAACGTGTGGTTGAGATTTCCGTTGTTGCTTTGGAATTTACAGATTCATCGACAATAACAGTCAAAATATCCCCGATATTGCGAGCAACCTTATCTGCAAACATGCTTTGCTCCACATTGCCCGCCTTCACCCAAAGGGAGGCCGCTTGGACATTTGACGCAACCAAACCGATCACGATCAAAACCACCGAGGAAAATACAATTCGTTGATTCAATTTTAGTTGCATTATCAAAATTTGACTTGAACAGTGTTAATGTTGATCACTTTGGCAGAAAATTCCTTACGACTGTCAATGTTTCGCACGCTGACCATTTCCCCAGCCCCGCCATTGCCGAGCGAAATTCCTTTCATGGAAATATTCAACGCGCCTTCAGCAACAACTACATCAACCAACTGACCCTTTTTCACCAACGGGCGAAGCGAGATATCCCTCCAACTCAGTGGCCTTTCCTGACTCACGGTCTGCGCCATTTCGTAGACAGAAAGATCCGTATCCGCAGGAACAAAAGAAAGCTTCTCACTCAAAATATCGAAGTTTTTAGGAGAGCAAATTGATCCATCTGGGATTTCTCCGCGATCAAGGCGCCGGGTCGAGAACCAGATCGGGCGCCAAATCTGAGCTCTCACGGATAACAGCCAATCTCCGACGGTCTTTCCACCAGATTCAATGTGAAAGCGAACTTGGGAAGTCGATGTGAGCCCTCCATTGGGAGCTAAGTCCACGACCAACTTCCAATCTTGGGCATTGCTGATTGGGAGGGGCTTCCAAGGCTGCAGGAACGAAAGCTTGAGATCGCCCTCTATGGAATACCGAGCGACCAGTTCACGCTGCAGAGCGGCAATAACATCCCGCTCGACGAGGCTGGATTGTCCATTTGCAGTCACTACCGCCGGAGTTTGTGGCGCGGAATGGGAATCTGCGAATGAAGCGGCGGGAGACTGAGCGGGTGCGTAAGCCACTGGCGACAAAATGCTCCCGAGCTCGCTTGCCGAGAGACTGGCGAGCGATAGCGCGGAAACAAAAATGGCCAAATGGGCTTTCATTATCTCTTCAGGTTATTCGTGAGTTCCATCATCTGATCCGAGGTTTGGATCGCCTTGGAATTCACTTCGTAGGCCCGCTGGGCAAGAATCATATTCACCATTTCCTCAGCGACATTCACGTTCGATGTCTCCAAGTAGCCTTGTAAAATCGAGCCAAATCCGGCCTCGGCGGGAGTCCCGAGAGTGGGAGTTCCACTCGAAGGCGTTTCCTCAAGCAAGTTTCCACCCATACTACGAAGACCTGCCGGATTGTTAAAGCGGACAAGCTGGATTTGGAAAGTCTGAGAACCCCCGGGCGTCTGAATCGTCACGTTTCCATTCGTGGAAATATTCACGCTTTGCGCATCAACAGGAATCGGCTGGAATCCGCTCTGCACGGGCAGGCCATCGTTGGTCACAACACGGCCATCGGATGCGACCTTGAAGCCACCATCCCGCGTGTAGGCCGTGGTCCCATCGGGACGAAGCACTTCAAAAAAACCATCACCCTGAACTGCCACGTCCATCTTTTCACCCGTTTGCGAGACCTGACCTTGGGTATAGATTTTGGCTGTGGAAGCAACTCGGGCTCCATTACCCACCTCTACACCGGCAGGCACCAGATTGCCGGCGCCCTCTTCAGCTCCGACGGTCCGCTTTTTTTCGTAAAGCATGTCCTGGAACTCAATCTTGTTCTTCTTAAAGCCGGTCGTATTCACGTTCGCAAGGTTGTTTGCGATCGTGTTGAGATTCATTTGCTGGGCTTCCATTCCGGTGGAAGCTGTTTGGAGTGCTCTTAGCATAGTGGTTGTTGGTTAAGCAGTCGTTGTGCCAAGTGTGCCGATGGCCTTCGAGATGAGATCGTCGAGCGAGGTCATGGCTCGTTGAGCGGCCTCGTAGGCACGGGAAATAGCGATCAGATTCACCATTTCGGACATCGGCGTCACATCACTGGACTCGATCTTTTCCATCTTCAAGCCCCTCGTATGCACGTTCGCAAGGTTGTTTGCGATCGTGTTGAGATTCATTTGCTGGGCTTCCATTCCCGTGAAAGCTGTATGGAGTGCTCTTAGCATCGTGGATATTGGTTAAGCAGTCGGTGTGCCAAGTGTGCCGATGGCCTTCGAGATGAGATCGTCGTGCGAGGTCATGGCACGTTGGGCGGCCTCGTAGGCGCGGGAAACAGCGATCAGATTCACCATTTCGGACATTGGGGTCACATTACTGGCCTCAATGGCACCTTGGGTAACAACGATCCTCTCCAAGGGCTTGGGCTCCATTCCAGCAGATGGCTCAAAAAAACCACCCTCAACGCGGACGAGGTCTTCGGTCTTATCAAAATCATACAAAGAAACCTTCCCCAACTGATTGTCACCTTGAGAGATAGTTCCATCCCTCGAAAATGTCACTGGTCCCCTCTCGGGATCGATTGTGATCTCTCCTGCATCCCCGATCACGGGCAAACCCTGCTTGGTGACAAGCATGTTTTCGGAGTTAAAGTGGAACTCACCATCCCGCGTGTAGAGGTTTTGGTTGTCCTCACCCCTAACCTGAAAGAAGCCGGGGCCACCAATCGCCAGATCTGTCGCTTTTCCGGTTGCCTTGATGTCTCCAGGCGAAAAGTTCACACTCGTCGTTTGGATCGGCATGCCTCCCGTATTGCGGGCTGCAGATAAACCATCGGGGGCATATTGGGGTTTCAACTTGGCATCCGATTCAATCGCGAAATTCGATTTCTTGAATCCAGCCACGCTAGATGAAGCAAGGTTTTGAGAGATAGATGCTTGCCATCTTTCTAGCGTGGAAAGCGATGCCGCAGCAGTGTAAATTCCCTCGATCATAGTGGATTTTACACAGCATCGAACGTGCCAGTTCCTCGCGCCTAGGAGAAAGCGCCATCAAACGAAAATCAGTAGGCATATTTTGCCCGCGTAGGGAGACCAACTCGAATAGCCCTCCCTGCATTGATCTCTTGCGAAAAAGGGATTTTTGGGAATAAATGGCGCTCGGCCCATTTCCGCACTCTCCACATGAATTTTTCCAGTCATTTTGATAAATCGCTTAAAGAGAAATCCCCCTTACTCCGGGGGTTCGAGCGTTTGCTTGATCCGATGGAAAACGGGACCTTGGAATCGCTCGCAGCGAAGTCCAGCGCCGTAACGCGACGGCACTTTGGCAAGACGATGCGACTTTTTGCGCCACTTTACCTCTCCAACGAGTGCATAAACTCCTGCACCTACTGTGGTTTCTCTCGCGAAAACGCAATCCAACGCGTGACATTGGAACTGGATCAAGTGGAGGCAGAGGCACGTCACCTGACAACCGAGGGATTCCGCAACATCCTCCTCGTCGCTGGCGAGCATCC
>CAIWSO010000004.1 GCA_903915315.1 uncultured Spartobacteria bacterium
AGCCTCCAATTCCTCCCTCGCCGAACAATAAACATCCCAATCTCGAAGCGCATTCGTCGAGCGACAAAAATCGCCGAGTTTTTTCTTCCATTCCAAGGTTTTTTCTTTCGGAAAAACCCCTTTGAGCAACGCCAACAAGGAACGCGCTTTCCGTAGGCGAACTCGGTATTTATGTAAGAACTCTGGATCGACGCCCGCGATAATACCCTCCTCCTTTTGTCGTGCATCGACAAGCAAAGCCTCAAGAACTTTCAGTACTACCTCGCGGGCATTGGTTTTTGAATATTTCACAAAATGAGATGCTTCCGCACAGACATTGCTAAAAAGATCCCCAATTTCAACTTACCCCGTTGAAGGATTATTGTATTCACTGAAATTAATTTAGAGGTCATTTCGCAAATGGACATACACACTCCACCTCAGAGCCTGTTTCATAAATTAAAAAAGGAAATCAGGTGGTTCCCCCATCAAATTCACCCGATACAAATCTGCTATTGCAATGGAAATGATTTTAATGAATCATTAGTTTCCCTTTTTAGAGAATGGAAAACGATAAAATTGCACAACCAAACGAGGTCATGAACGGCGATGAAGCGGCAGTCTTCCTCAAGATGCCCAAGTCCACATTGCTTAAACTTTGCACTGAAGGACAATTACCCGGCGTGAAAGTCGGTCGCCAATGGAGATTCCATCGCGATGCCCTCGAAAAATGGAGCGCCGCCAGAAATGCAGGCAATGATGTCGAAACTCCCTCGGAATCCGTCGATTTTTCTCAGAGTTTAACCAAGGCCGTTGCCCGAGTGGATCGCGCCATCAAACCTGTCGTGGAGGAATTTGCAGGATCTGTGGGTGGTGACGATTTTGAAACGACCGGCGAAGTTCGCGAAATGTCCGGAGATGACGACTTTGTGGGCGAAGTGAAAGAACTCCCCTCTGCCAAAACACCCAAAGGAGCCAAGAAGGGTTCGCCTTCAGCTCTCGATTTGATGGCGCAAATTTCGGAAAAAACTCAAGGCCGACGTCCGGGGCGTCCCCCAAAAGCGAAACCCGCTCCTATCCAAGAACCCCAATCGCGCGAAAAACGCAGCGAACTGATACGTGAGACCTTCCGTGACAAGTCTCCCGACAGCGATGCCGTGGAGATTTCTAGGCCTTACACTAAGCCTGCAACTGGATCTCTCCCAGCCATGCCGCCAAGCCGAAAAAACAGCCACCAATCGAGTCTGTTTAAAAAGCTCGCCTACACTGTTCTGGCCCTTGGGTTGCTCGCACTGGCCGGCATGGGAATCAAGAGCCTGCTCATCCCGATCTCGCTTTTGGATTCGGTGACGCCGCCTGTGGCCGCCACCCTTCCCAAACTACCTCCGCTTCCTGAATTTCCGCTTGTTTATAAACACAACGATCCAGACGAGATCACTCCAGAAAGCGTAGTACCATCAGATAAAGCGAACCGTCCGATCCAAGCGGTGGCATCACCTGTGGTTCAACCCACTCCTGTTGCTCAAGCTTCGCCTGTCGTGGCTGCTGCTACTCCCATTCCCGCTCCAACTGCGGCAGCTCCAGTTCCTCCTGCTACTCAGCCGGTGGCCGCTACTGCGACGACTGCACCAGCAACCGCCCCGATTGCAGCTCAACCAGCACCAGAAGTCGCCGCACAGTCGAGCGTCATCGCTCCACCAGCAGTGGACAAAGGCTTGGAAGCCATCAATCGCATCCGTCCCGGGCTTGATCAACTCCCAGGGTGTATCGTTTACAGCAGCAAAAATGAAATTCGCATCATGTTCCAAGAGGGTATTTTTCCTGACGGCGGTCTGAAAATCGGCAAAACCGGCCGATCCCAGTTGTCTCAAGTCGCAGAATACCTCGCCAAGAATGCTTCCGATTTCTGGTTGATCATCGAGGGCCAGACAAATACTCAACCCACCCGTTCCAGTGACAACTACACGCTCGGCCTAAGCCGGGCTATGGCAGCCACGGAAGTCGTCCGCACATCGGCCAAATTCCCGACCGAAAGATTGCTGGCAAGTTCAGCAGGAGGAAGTCAGCCTCCCTTTGCCGTATCCATTCCCGGCGCTGAGAAAAAAAATCGCACCGTCCTATTTCGCCTAGTTCCGAAGGCAGGCGACATGCCCGCCAGCCAGCCGTAGTAAAACTCACGGCTGCCTTTTTCAGGCAACGAAACAGGGTCTAATACCAAAAGTAGCTTGCTTTTGGATTTTAGGAGAG
>CAIWSO010000005.1 GCA_903915315.1 uncultured Spartobacteria bacterium
GCGACTCAAAATCGCGTATCTTACGATGTGTCGGTTCGATCCCGACCGCCGGTAGTCCCACCTTATTTTTCAAGGTGGGGGGAGATTTTTTTATTCACTTGGGCAGTTGCTGATTTTTCCGATCGAGTGGCAATAGCGAAAGCTTGATTTCTAAAGCTACGATGTTGTGAAAAATCCGAAAAACATCTTTACCCAACGCTTGAGCAAAGCGTAGATTCTCGCTCCCCCATTTTGCCTTGTGGTGTAACGGTAGCACAAATGATTCTGGATCATTTTGTCATGGTTCGAATCCATGCAAGGCAGCCATCTGATAGCCTTCAGATTTAGTCAACTCACGCAAAAAACATCTAGCCTCTAGGTGTTGATAGCTTTTTCCTTGTACGATTGGTGCACCCATTTCGCTCCTTGTCAAAATTCCGAATAGGAATAGTGTTCGGGACTCTATTTATGCCAGCAGCTAACGATCTTCGCAAAGGGATGGCCATCCGTTACAACGGAAATCCGGCCATTGTTCTTGAAATTCAACATCGCACACCGGGCAATCTCCGTGCCTTCGTGCAATGCATTGTTCGGTATATCGGAACCGGCAAGTCTGCCGATATCCGATTCTCCTCGACAGAGAAAGTGGATGTGGTGGACGTGCAACGCCAACCGCTCGAGTTCAGCTACAGCGACCATCAAGGCTACCACTTCATGGATCCGGCGACCTATGAGACGATCACTTTGAATGAAGAACTCATTGCCGACGCGAAACAATATCTTGTGGAGAATCTCAAGGTCGAAGTCCTCAGCATCGAGGGCAGACCTGCTCAAATCGAGTTGCCATCCTCCGTTGTTCTTAAGGTGACTGAATCTCCCGAGGGCGTTCGAGGGGACTCCGCCAACAATGTTCAAAAACAAGCGACCTTAGAGACTGGCAAGATCATTAACGTACCCTTGTTCATCAAAGAAGGCGAATTGGTGAAAGTCAGCACAGTAGACGGCACCTACATGAGTCGGGCCTAGTTTTTACGGAGAATATCTATTTGACTTCGCAATCACTTGAGCGAACGTCGAGATTCATATGAAACACCTCATTGTTTGTGCAGCAGTAGTCGTAGCCTTCACCGCATCCTCGGTATTTGTTGGTTCCTGTGATGGTTACAAAAAAGACAAATCGAAAGAAACCCAAGATGGCAAAGAGGAGACCAAGAAGTCTCTCACTGTTGAAGTGAGCTTGTAATCTCACCTGCCCAAGATTTAGAAACGCGAATGGCATTATTGCCGTTCGCGTTTTTTTTTGCGATCGCGAGATAGGATAAGCATTAAAAGTACGGACCTGCCCCTTATTTATCCAGAACTCGACAGGATCGACCATAGTGCATTGAGCGCATCTAGGATCTGGTATTTACACATAAATGAGAAACCGATTTTTGTGCAGCATTCGTAAGCGCCTAAGAAATTCCTGTGAGTCTTGTGAATTCTTTTAATCCTGTCTAAAAAACATTTCAGGGTTTACCTAATCTCCCAAAATGTCCCACATACAAAAACTTTTGCGGAATAGGTGGAAGCTCACTCGCGATTCCGTTTTGATTTTTATCGAAATCGAGGGGGAGCAACGTGCCGCCTCTTTTGCTTATTATGCGCTTTTTTCATTGGTTCCGCTTTTTGCCCTTTTTCTCGTACTTGGTTCAGTGATAGTTCAGCCGGAAGCGGTCATCGCTACGGCTGAAAGCTTCTTTCCGATGGAGTTGGCCCAACAAAAATTGGTTTGGCACATGGCGGAATCCCTTCATAAATCCCGCAATGGGGTCAGCCTCCTCTCTTCGCTCATATTGATCTGGTGTTCGATTCGGTTTTTTCAAGTTCTCGTTCAAGGGGTGAATCGGGCATGGCATCGCATCGACATTCCATGGTGGAAGCTTCCCCTTAAAAATCTTCTGATGATGGGGGTCCTGGCGAGTGCATTGGGCATCGGACTCGTGGCGCCTGTGGCTCTTCAGGCTGCGGGTAAACTTTTTTTAGCCTTGGAAGAGTTGGTGCATGACCAAGTGCCGACGATGAAGTTTCATGTGATCGCGCTGATTCTGAGTGCGGGCAGGTATCTTGTGGCTGGCGGTTTGACGTTTTATGCACTCAGTGCGCTTTACGTTCTAGCACCTGGTCGCAAAATCTTCTTCAAGCAAATATGGGGCGCCGCTCTCATGGTAACTCTCGCCCTGCAAATAGGGCAGGGGCTCTTTGGAAACTACGTTACCAAGATTGTAAACTATAACGCCATTTACGGACCATTTGGTGCCCTCATGCTGGCGCTCATGTGGGTGTATATTGCAGGGGGGCTGATTTTGTTGGGGGCCTGTTTTTGCGCGGCGGCCGAACAGGGTGAACTTGAAGAGGAGACTATTCCATCCAGTTCAGAAAATTGAAATTCAAGGAAAGCATCACGGTAACAGCCAAGACGGTTGTGAGAAATCCGATAACGGCACCGACACTAGCTGAAATCAAAATAGTGCGGATGAGTGGGTCTTGCGGGTCGGTGATTTTTTCAGACATGGATTTAGATAATAGAAGCTGCTGGCGTTTGTCAAATCACTCGTGACGGAGGGCTTTCACGGGATCCAGACGTGCCGCGAACCAAGC
>CAIWSO010000006.1 GCA_903915315.1 uncultured Spartobacteria bacterium
AGACGCGTGTATGCGACCGGAATGCCGCAAGCACAGAGAGCCGCATTTTGAAATGCAGGCGACTTCGAATGGGCAATAGGATCACCGATCACCGCTAGACGCACTGGAGGCTCAAAACCCGCAAACAAGTCCGGCTTTGAGAGCAGGTCTTCTGCCGAAAATATGTCCGGTGTTACCATGACATTCTACGAAACCACCCCCTCGCAGAGCTGGCAAGGCCGATTGCGGAAACAGCATAGATCGCTGATGCACTTGAAAATCGAGGAGTTTCCATGAACTAGAGTAAGGAGTAGGGTTTTGCCGTCATGTCAACCCAGACCCACCACAGCGGAAAGATCGTGGACATTTTCAATGAAAGGATCTTTCCCGGCACCATCGAAGTCCGCTCTGGCAAGATCCAATCCATTGTCGAGGACGAGACGGTCACGGAAACTACCTTTCTTTGTCCGGGCTTTATCGATGCCCACGTGCATATCGAAAGCTCGATGCTCACCCCACCCGAATTCGCCCGCATCGCCGTGCGGCACGGCACGACTGCGACCGTCTCGGACCCGCACGAGATCGCCAACGTTCTGGGTATTGAAGGAGTGAGACTCATGCAGAGCCTCGCGGAACAAACACCGCTGAAAATCCATTTCGGCATTCCCTCTTGTGTTCCGGCGACCGGCTTTGAAACGGGTGGTGCGATATTGGGTCCCGACGCCATTGAGGAACTCTGTCTTGATCCCTCGCTTCTTTACCTCTCCGAGATGATGAATTTCCCTGGCGTGATCCACCATGATCCAGAGGTGATGAATAAAATCGCCATCGCTCAACGCCATGGGAAGCACATCGACGGACATGCTCCCGGACTACGCGGACAAGATCTGCTCGCCTACGTCGAGGCCGGCATCGAGACGGACCACGAATGTTTTCACATCGACGAGGCCAGGGAAAAGATCGCCCTCGGCCAAAAGATCCTTATCCGCGAAGGCTCGGCAGCGCGCAATTTCAACGAACTCTGGCCCCTGCTGGCCGAGCACCCGCTTTCCTGCATGTTCTGCAGCGACGACAAACATCCAGACGACTTGATGGCAGGTCACATCGATCGACTCGTCGCAAGGGCTGTGGCTCTTGGCATACCGCTCTTTGCCGCCCTCCGTGCAGCCTGCCTGAATCCCGCTCTTCACTACGGTCTTCGCTGCGGGCTATTGCGACCCGGGGATGCCGCCGATTTTGTGCGTTTGCAAGATGTGCATGGATTTGCCGTTCTCGAGACTTGGATTGATGGCACCTGCGTGGCCCGCGATTCCGCATCGCTTCTCCCAAAGTCCCGCTCTCGACGAGCGAACCGTTTCTTTGAACAAGAAATAACACCCTCCGACTTCCAAGTTTCCGCTGGGATTGGCGACATTCGCATCATCGAAGCTTGGGACGGCCAGATCATCACTGGCGCAGGCCAAGCCGAACCCCTCATCAAAAATGGTTTCGCTGTCGCCGACCCTTCGCGAGACATTCTGAAAATCGCCGTCATCAATCGTTACCGCGCTGCCCCTCCCGCCATCGCGTTTGTAAGAGGCATTGGACTTAAGACTGGCGCGATTGCATCCAGCGTGGCTCATGACTGCCACAATATCGTCGCAGTGGGCACCACCGACGAGGCCCTTACCAGAGCCGTGAATATGATCATTCGGAAAGCCGGCGGCATCGCTGTCGCCGGGCGCAACGCCTCTGGACGAATTCTCCCGCTGCCCGTAGCTGGACTAATGAGTGACGGATACGCTGAAGACGTTGCCGAGGGATACGCCGACCTCACTCGGGAAGCCCGCGAACTGGGCAGTCCGCTTCAGGCTCCCTTCATGACCCTCTCATTTCTTGCCCTCCTCGTGATTCCCGCCCTTAAACTCAGCGACAAGGGACTTTTTGATGGCGTGAAGTTTGAATTCACACCTGTCTTTGTTGGGCTCCCATGAGCCCTATCCCCCTACCCTACTCCCACTCAATCGTGGCTGGAGGCTTGCTGGAAATGTCGTAACAAACCCGATTCACGCCTTTCACCTCATTGATGACTCGCGCGGAAATACGGGCCAGAAGCTCGTGCGGCATCCTGACCCAATCGGCCGTCATGCCATCATGGCTACTCACAATGCGGAGAGCGATGGTGTAGTCATAGGTGCGCTCATCGCCCATCACCCCTACCGAGCGAACAGGCAACAGCACGGCGAAGGATTGCCAGACTTTATAATACCAGCCGGACGATTTCATTTCATCGATGACGATGGCGTCGGCTTCGCGCACGATTCGCAGACGCTCCACATCGATCGCTCCAAGAATGCGAACAGCGAGACCGGGCCCGGGAAATGGTTGGCGGTGGACAATTTCTTTCGAGAGCCCCAACTCCTCGCCGACGCGACGGACTTCGTCTTTGAAAAGCTGGCGAAGGGGCTCCACGAGTTCAAATTTCATGCGCTCGGGAAGGCCACCCACATTGTGATGGCTCTTGATCAAGGCGGCCGGATTTCCTGAAATCGAGACGCTCTCGATCACATCGGGATAGAGAGTTCCCTGTGCGAGGAAGCGATAGTGACCGGGATCCGACTTTTTGAGATCACGCGCGGCGGCTTCAAAAACTTTGATGAACTCGGCTCCGATGATTTTGCGCTTCTTTTCAGGATCGGTGACGCCCTTGAGCTTTTTGAGAAACTGATCCGAGGCATCGACTGTGCGCATGCGAATGCGAAACTCCCCGGCAAAAAGTTTTTCCACGGCGGCAGCTTCATTGGCCCGAAGAAGACCATTATTCACAAAAATACAGGTCAATTTGTCCCCAATTGCCTTGTGAATCAGCGCCGCTGCCACGGAGGAATCGACTCCGCCGCTCAAGCCCAAGATGACTCGCCCATCGCCCACTTGCTCGCGAATCTCGCGACACGTCCGGTCAATAAAGGACTCCATCGTCCAATTGGATTTGCACCCGCAAATGCGGTGCACAAAGTTTGCGAGAATCTCGCTCCCGCGAGGCGTGTGCACGACCTCGGGATGAAATTGGAGCCCGTAGATATTGCGATCGGTGTCGCCAATGACGGCGTGAGGCGAATTTTCGGTTCGTCCAAGAGGACGGAATCCAACAGGCATTTGGGTGATCTTATCGCCGTGACTGTTCCAGACATCGAGCGTCGCAGGGAGCTTGTGGAAAAGCGCGCACTTGGGGTCGCCCTTGAGTTTGCCAGGCCCGTATTCACGCTCCGTCGAGCGTTCCACCTTGCCTCCCAGTCCGTGAGCGATGAGCTGCATACCATAGCAAATACCAAGCACGGGAATACCAAGTTTATAGATGGCGCGATCGACTTGCGGCGCCTTGGGTGCATAAACACTCGCTGGACCGCCGGAGAGGATGATTCCTGCGGGCTTGAGCTTCGCGATGGCCGCCGCCTTCGTCGTGTAAGGAATGATTTCGGAGTAGACTTGGCACTCGCGCACGCGGCGGGCAATGACCTGCGTGTATTGGGACCCGAAATCGAGAATGAGGATTTTGTCCCCGGAAGTTTTAGTGGCCATGATAGGAATTAACGGAACTCGGGGCCGAACGTATCTGTCGTGGCGCTGTGTGGAATGATGGTGCCACGCCCTTGAATACCCTCTTGGAATTTTTCACCCACTTCTCCGACGCTCTGCTCGGAAACTGCGCAGGAGGTTAAAAAAACGGGCACTAGAAGCATTAAAAAAAAGATCACGCTTTTCATAGCCCGCTACCATAATCATTCACTCCGCCATGGCAAACATGATTCCACCCGAGATGCTTCTGGATTTCTATCGTGAAGGGATTTTTCCCATGGCGATGGATGATGAAATCCGGCTCTACGATCCCGATCCGCGCGGCGTCCTCCCACTTGAGGAATTCCGAATCCCCCATGGCACCAAAAAAACGCTTCGCGACCCGCTTTGGGAAGTTCGTTTGGACACAAAATTCGAAGAAGTGATGATCGCCTGTGCGAATCGCGAAGAAACCTGGATCGACGAGTGCATTTTTCACAGCTATGTGGAGCTGCATCGAAGCGGTCATGCCCATTCCGTCGAAATCTGGAGGGAGGGCGAACTTGCTGGGGGGCTTTATGGGGTGAGCATTGGCGCGGCCTTCTTCGGTGAGTCCATGTTCCACCATGTGAGCGGAGCATCGAAAGTGGCCCTCTGCTGCCTGGTCGAGTTACTGCAAAAAGGCGGATTTCAGCTTCTCGATCTTCAGTGGGTGACTCCCCACTTAGCCACCTTTGGAGCGAGGGAAATCCCACGCTCGGAATACAAGCGCCAACTTAAGAGAGCCCTGGCACGCGAGGGCACACTCGAATTAAAATCCTCCGCCGTGGGAAGCCAGT
This sequence comes from uncultured Spartobacteria bacterium, assembly GCA_903915315.1. Classification (GTDB taxonomy): domain Bacteria; phylum Verrucomicrobiota; class Verrucomicrobiia; order Chthoniobacterales; family Terrimicrobiaceae; genus UBA967. The sequence goes on from CAIWSO010000006.1 coordinate 4,353, forward strand.
GAGGCGAGCGTGATTTCCTGCACGGGCACAAGCTCGTTGATACCGGCAGCGATATCGAAAATCTCCACAGAGTCCAAATCTCTGGTTTGATACTGGGGATAAAAGGCAAGCGAGGTCAAAAAGCCGATAACCACACAAGACAATGCTAGCGCGCCGATCCAGCGCTGTAAAAAAACCGGCAGAAAAACGACCCGCTCGTTTGACTGTCTCGTTGCACGCAAAACATTCCGGGCAAAAAAAGGCGACACCATAGGCGGCGTCGCCTCGCCCAAAGCCCTCCATAGGGCGTCATTTTCATTCGGTTCTTGTTTCACAATCAATCCAACACCGATCTAACTGAAAAGTTGCGGAAAAAATTAGACCTCGTGGGCATCAAGGAAACCTTCCAACTGGCGGATGCGGGTTGGATGGCGCATCTTGCGAAGGGCCTTGGCCTCAATTTGGCGAATGCGCTCACGGGTGACTTTGAACTGGCGCCCCACTTCTTCCAGCGTACGGCTGTAGCCGTCCACCAAGCCGAAACGTTGCTCGAGCACTTGGCGCTCACGCTCGGTAAGGCTGTCGAGGACGTCTTTGATTTTATCCTTCAGCAAAACGATGGCAGCCATGTCCGCAGGATTGTCCGCCCCTTTGTCTTCGATGAAATCTCCGAAACTGGTGTCGTCGCTATCGCCCACCGGGGCTTGAAGCGAGATGGGTTGCTGGGCCATCTTCAGAACGGCCCGCACGCGCTCGACGGGAAGTTGGATTTCGTCCGAGATTTCCTCTGGTGAAGGTTCGCGCCCGTATTCCTGAACGAGTTGTTTTTGGACTCGGATGAGCTTGTTGATCGTTTCGATCATGTGAACCGGGATGCGAATCGTCCGGGCTTGGTCCGCAATCGAGCGAGTGATCGCCTGGCGAATCCACCATGTCGCATATGTCGAAAATTTGTATCCCCGGCGGTATTCGAACTTCTCGACCGCCTTCATCAAACCCATGTTGCCCTCTTGAATCAGATCAAGGAATGAGAGTCCTCGGTTGGTGTATTTTTTTGCGATGGAAATCACGAGACGCAGGTTGGCCTCCACCATTTCGGTCTTGGCTTTTAATGCGCGGCGATGCCAGAGCTTGAGTTGATCGTGGTTCGTGGTGAGCTCCTCGGGAGAAAGCCAGAAACGCTTCTGCAAGTCCTTCACCTCAGCGGAATGCTGGCGGCGCAATTTTGGACTAGGATCCTTCGCGTGCTTGGCAAGCTCCTTCTGGATATTTTGCAGTGCACGATGGTTGTCGTCCACCAACTGCACAAAATCCTCGATGATCTTTTGTTTGTAGAAAAATTTGGGATAAAGCTTCTGAAGGGTCTGTAAGGAACGCTCAAACTTTTTGCGCTTCTCCACGACAGATCCCCCCCCCTGAATGATGTCAGCGTAAATCCGGGAAACGGCATCCGTCTGACGCTTCACCTGCTGACAAAGGCGCGGAAGCAACTTCATATACCTCTCCCGGCTCTCGATTTTTTTGTCGAGAATGACCCTATCAAAACGCTCGCGCTGGTCCATGAGCTTCTGGGCGAGATCGATGTGGGCACGAGCCACGAAACCAAATCCGTAGAGCAACTCCTGAACTTTTAGCTCGGCATCCTCGATGCGCTTGGAGATTTCCACCTCCTGCTCACGGGTCAGAAGCGGAACTTGCCCCATCTGTTTGAGATACATGCGAACCGGATCGTCAAGAATGTCCAGCTTGGAGTCGGCTTTTTCTTCTTTTTCTTCCTCCTCCTCGTTGTCTTTCCGAACCTCCTTGACTCGATCCACATCCGAAGAATCAATGATCTCAATCTCGACTCCCCGAAGCTGGGTGATGATGGCATCAATGTGGTCGGGGTTGCTTACCCCTTCTGGAAGATGCTCATCCAGATCTTCAAAAGTGACATAACCTTGCTCTTTGGCGAGCTTGATCAACTCACGGACCTTGTCCTGAATGAGCTTGGGAATATCAAGTGGCCCAGTCGAGGGAGCGGCGAAAAGCAAAGCCTTCGCAGCCTTGGTTTCCTTAGCGAGTTGCTTGCTGGTGAGAGCAGGTTTTTTGTTGAAAGAGGGCTCTTCAGGAAGCTTGCCAACTTTATTGGGAGACTTGGCAGGGGCTTTCGATGCAGGCTTGGCAGCGGCTTTCGGCGCGGGCTTGGCGGCGACTTTCGACGCAGGCTTGGCAGCGGCTTTCGACGCAGGCTTGGCAGCGGCTTTCGGCGTAGGCTTGGCGGCGACTTTCGACGCAGGCTTGGCAGCGACTTTCGATGCAGGCTTGGCGGCAGCTTTCGGCGTAGGCTTTTTGGTTGCTGGAAGAGGTTTCTTGGCTACAGGCTTGGCCTGCGACCTTGATGGAAGCGGTTTCTTGGCAACAACCTTTGATGCAGGCTTAACCGGCTTTTTAGGTTTCGCTTTTGCCCCTGTCGGCTTGGAAGCCTTAGTGGGCAGAGTTTGAGATTTGGATTTGGGTGCCAAGCGGGATTGGCTCTTCGAAGAGGTGTTTTTAGTTTTCAAGCTGCTTTCAATTAGGCCAGTTCAAAAGGGCCGCTGAACATCTGCCACGCGGATTTTAAGGTCAAGTATTTGTTTTTGAATTTTTTCCCGTTCAGTCACTGAAACGGATGGATCGATGAGTTGACTTTTGAGTCCTTCCATCTTTTGGGTGAATTGCTGGATCAGAAGACCCTGCCATGTCAGTTTCGCCCGCTCAAGCGGAGCGGGCATCGGACGACGTGTGTCGAGCGATGAAAGCGTGCGCTCTTCTGCTGCGGTGAGAGTCGAAAGAAGTGCCGTCGGCAGAGTGGTGCTGCCACTCTCGAATTCGGCCTGCGTGAGTTTATCCACCAAGGCGCCGCCGGGCTCGAATGCAACGGCAGGCGCTTGCGTTCGGAGCCACTCTCGCACCTCCGAACTCGCCAAGGCGATCTGGCAAAGCATATGCATTCCGGCCGAAAGCGTGATTTTTTCCACCGGCTCAGCAAGCGGAATCACACCCCGCTCGTTTCCGGAGTCTGGGCTGGGGGCCTTCATGGCGGATCGAATGACCGCTTGGGGCAACGAGAGCCTTGAGCAAATACGGCCAAGGATCGACTCGCGAAGAACCGCATCCTGAACCAACGCAAGCGGCGGAGCAATGCGGCCAACAAGTTTGGATTTTCCGGCAGGGGTATTCAACTCCCCGCTCAGAATCGCTTCCTCCAGACTATGGTCAAAGTAATCAGCCGCGGCACCAACCAATGCCAAAAAAGCATCGGGCCCATTCCGCCTAATAAGAGAATCGGGATCCTCTCCAGCGGGAAGAACAACCACTTTAACACTCAACCCCTGCGAAAGAAGTGATGGCAATGAGCTCGAAGTGGCTTTTTTTCCGGCCTTGTCCGAGTCGAAACAAAGAAGCACCGTTTCCACATAACGCCTCAATAGTCGCGCCTGATCTGACGTGAAAGCTGTGCCCTGTGGAGCGATCACATGCCGAATCCCTGCCTCGTAGGCCGAGATGAGATCCAACTGACCTTCACAAACGATAGCGGTGTTTTTTTCAATGAGATCGCGCTTCGATTTATCTAGGCCATAGAGGACCTTGCCTTTTGTAAAAAGAGGCGTCTCTGGCGAGTTTACATATTTGGCCGATTTGGGATCCGACTCCAACGTGCGTCCACTGAATGCGATAACCTCACCATAATCATTACAGATGGGGAACATGACGCGATGGCGGAATCGGCTGTAGATTCTTTCTCCAGGCTTGTCCTCCTTCGAGGAAGCCAGCCCACTGAGGATAATCTCCCCGTCCGTGAAACGGCATCCGCGAAGATGCTCCAGCAAAGCGTCCCAAGAATCCGGAGCGTAGCCGAGTTGCCAAGACTTGGCGACCTCGGAGGTGATGCCACGCGACTTCAAATAAGCTCGCGCTTCGGAGCCAGCGGGGGATTTCACCAAAGCCTTGTGGAACCAAGAGGCTGCCTCCGCGTGTATCGCGAGAAGACGCTGGCGCTGACCCTGCTTTTGTCCGTCCTCGGCTGAAGCAGCATCTTCCAAGATTGGGATTCCCGCACGCTGGGCTAGCCTGCGCACAGCCGAGGGAAAGTCCACATGCTCGTAGTCCATCACAAAACGGAGAACTCCGCCGCCAGCTCCACAGCCGAAGCAATGAAAGGATTGACGTGCGGGATTGACGTGAAAAGAGGGGGTCTTCTCCTGATGGAATGGACAAACAGCCCTAAAGCTCGTTCCTGCGCGCTTGAGCGGGAAATACGATCCGATCAAGTCAACGATATCGCTGGCCTCGGTTACGCGCTGGATAGTTTCTTCGGAGATGAGTCCCACAGATTCAAAATACCTTGCGACGGGCCCATGCGCGAGTGAGATTTCAGACATATGAAAGGCGCGCTTCTTTTTCTTCTTCTGGCACTATCCTTGCCAAACTCATTTGCAACTGAGAAGCCCATGCAGAATGGCTCCATTGTCGTTCTGCCAGTCAGCGGCCCAGTCAGCGAGGTACAATTTTTCTTTCTTCGACGGGTTCTCAAGAATGCCGAATCTGCTGATGCAGCTGCCCTGATTTTGGATATGGACACTCCGGGAGGAGACCTCAAATCAACGGAAAAAATCGTTCAAATGCTCGGGAAAAGTCCAATTCCCACGTACACTTATGTGAACTCAAATGCAGGGTCTGCGGGCGCACTCATCGCGCTGGGAACAAAAAAAATCTTTATGTCGCCCGTGAGCGCGATCGGAGCTGCCGCACCAGTGGCGGGATCCGGACAGGAAATACCGGAAACAATGAATGCCAAAATCGTTTCATATTACTCCGGCTACTTCCGCAGCGTGGCACAAAAAAACGGCTACCATGCCGAACTCGTGGACGGATTCATGAATCTCGATAAGGAAGTCAAAATCGGCGATCAAATCATCAATCCCAAAGGCTCCCTTCTAACTCTGAGCGCGCAGGAAGCAACAAGACCTATCAGCGGCCGCTCACTGCTGGCCAGCGGTATCGCAACAGACATCGCCGATGTGGTGAAGCAGTGTGGCCTTCCTGTGGACAAGTTGGTTTTGACCAAGCCATCCGGGTTCGAAAATCTAGCCCAGTGGATCACCCTCCTCGCCCCTTTCCTACTGCTCGGCGGTGTGCTTGGAGCCTACTTGGAATTGAAGGCCCCCGGATTCGGTGTGCCAGGGATCATCTCCGCCATCTGCTTTTTGCTCTTTTTTGGTGGACACTACATCGCCGGCCTCACCGGATTTGAAATGCTCGCGCTCTTTGCTCTCGGAGTGGTTTTTATCGCTTTGGAATTGATTTTCTTCCCAGGCATTTTCGTGGTCGCACTCAGCGGAGCCGCAATGATACTGACCTCTCTGTTCCTTGCCATGGCTGACTTCTACCCAGCTCAACCCATCACATTCTCCTATGATTTTTTTCTAACTCCGATGTTGAATCTCAGCATCACGATTTTGCTGGCCTGCATTTTCATTGGACTTGCTTCCCGCTACTTGCCCGCGCTCCCTCTTTTTCGAAACCTCTCCCTGTCTTCAAATCTGGCTCCAGGCCCCTCACTCACGAACACGATCTCGAACACAGGCACGGCATCATCCCTATTTGCAGGCAATGAAGGCATCGCCATCTCGCCGCTGCACCCAACCGGACGCGCCCAAATCGGCCAAGAGCACTTCGACGTCCTGACAGAAGGAGAATTCATTGCTGCAGGCACTCCGATCCAGATTCTAAAAATCATGGATCAAAAGATCATTGTGGGCCCCAGAATCCAGACCTAGCCTTGCCCTCCCTCAGCTCGCACCGAACTAAAACACCACCTGCCGGGGATTCTTTTATTGCGAATCGAGCCCGTTGCAGGCATCGGTGTGTGATTGTTTCTTTGTTAAATATGTTCTCCCACGCAAAACTTCTCTCCGTTTTTTGGATCCTCACCTTCCTGCCATGCACTTTCCTGATCGCACAATCCACTGATGCCAAATCTCCAGCGAAACTGGAACCAGGCTTCACCATTCTTGCCGATCTCGCCGGTAGCCCGCTTCTCATGGAAAAAGAAGGGGACACACCTCGTCCACTTCAAAAGGGAGAAAAGATTCCTGCCAACTCAACCATCCTCACCGGAACAGACGGCCGAGTTGACTTGGCCATGTCGAATGGCGCATTGATTCAGGTCTTGGATCGTTCCAAGCTGACTATTGGGGAGTTTCTTCAAGATTCGTGTCATTTTGCGGTTAGCGAAGGCACGATCTTCCTCACACAAGAAGTCCAGAACGACCCCAATAAAACTCCCTCCGCCCCATTCGTCGATCCCACAACCGAGGGCTGGAACAAACTTCCCACGGAACCCGCGATATCCAAATGCCAGCTTCTCCTTAGCGAGGGCACGATCGTCGGTAGTTCGAAAAAGCCACGCTCAGGTTCAAAACTGGAAATCGTGACTCCTATTGGAACAGCGGATATTATGGAGGTCGTGACTCCAAGTGAAGCTCCGGACAACCGAGGCTCCACTTGGCGAACCACGATAACACCAACAGAAAAGCCCCAAGAGTTTCGCGGCGTTATCCAAATCAGCAATGGGTCGATTTTTTTTACGAAACCCGACGGCACCGGGTCCGTCTCGATCGCGAGCGACTATAGTTTGCAGTTTAGCGCGAGGGTTTCTCCTCCGCGCAATGTGGTTTTTTACGCTCTTTCGGCCACGCCAATGAGCCGTGAAAGCATTCAGACATTGGTTTCCATGGTGAGCGAAGTCGAATCCAAGCAGATTTACTTTAAACACGCCCATGGCCCCAATGAGAAATTGCTGGTCTCGAAAAAGGAAACTGGTGCTCCAGAACTCAAAGAAACCGAATCCGTTTTACTGGAATCTCAAGCCACCGACCAAACTTCCGAGAGCCCAGTTACCGCAGCAACTCCAATCAACGAAGAAAAGCTCGCCGACAAGGACGCCTTGCAACCCCTAACAGATCCAACCTCCGATTCCGCTGAGGTGTCCAAATCCGTTGCCGAGCAGACACCTGCGCCGCTGCCCCCAACCACTCCAGCCCCCAAGCCCGAGCCAACCTCGTTGACTGAAGATCTCAATGCCCTTTCGCCACAAGCCCGCGAGATTGCGGATCTCGGCACCAAGCTTTACCAAGACAAACGTTTTTTCGATGCAGTGATCATTTTCCGCCGCGCGCTTAAAGTTGCTCCAGAAAACCTTTTTGTCATAGCCCACGTTGCGATCGCAAAAATCCAAGTCGGTAAGATAACCGATGCTCGAGTGGGACTGGAAAAAGTTCTTCTTAAGAAACCAAAGGACCTTTTGGTTCTCACGAACCTCGCCATTGTTTATTCAAGGTTGAAGGCCTACGACAAGGCGATAGCCACTCTCAAACAGATTCTTGAAATCGACCCTCAAAATGCGATCGCCCACCATGACATGGGAGTCGTCCTAGGAAA
>CAIWSO010000007.1 GCA_903915315.1 uncultured Spartobacteria bacterium
CTTACGGTGACACACGCCTGATCGCGGAGCGTTTCCCCTCGCTCGAGCGCTACATGCAATGGCTCGCCACGAAAACCAAGGATGGCATTTCCTCGGTCGGTGGATTTGGCGATTGGCTCAATGCCGGCGGCGGCGCGAAGCGGGAAGTCATCGACACCGCCTACCACGCCTACCTCGCCAAGATCATGTCCGAAATGGCCGCTGCCATCGGGCGCAAGGAGGATGCCGCCCGTTACGCCAAGCTCCATGACGAAGTGAAGGCTGCTTTTGCGCGGGAATTCCTGCAACCAGACGGCTCGCTCAAGGAGAGCAGCCAGACCGGCTACGCGTTGGCATTCAGCATGGGCCTGATTCCCGACGAAATACTCGGGAAGTCGACCGAGAAATTTGTCGGGGAAATCCAGCGCTTCAACTGGCACCTCGCGACCGGCTTCATCGGCACGCCGCGCCTGCTGCCGGCGTTGAATGCCGCCGGGCGGAACGATGTCGCCTACCGGCTGCTGTTGACCGACACCTACCCGTCGTGGCTGTTTCCCGTTAAGAACGGCGCCACGACCATGTGGGAGCGCTGGAATGGATGGACGCCCGACAAGGGATTCGGCGACATCAGCATGAATTCCTACAACCACTACGCCTTCGGCGCAGTCGGCGAGTATCTCTACGGCAGCGTCGGCGGCATCCAAGCGGGATCCCCGGGCTACAAAACCATCGTCGTGAAGCCGGTCATCGGCGAGGGATTGGATTGGGCGAAAACCTCTTTCGATTCCATCCACGGCCCCAGCGTCAGCAACTGGACGCGCGAAGGCGGAAAACTCACGATGGATGTCACGATCCCGCCAAACACGACGGCCACGGTCTTCGTCCCGGCTAAAGACGCCGCCAGTGTCACCGAATCCGGCCAACCCGCCGGCGAGGCCGAGGGCGTGAAGTTCCTCCGCATGGAAAACAACGCCGCCGTCTTCGCGGTTGGGTCGGGTAGTTACCAATTCCAATCCCAACCGTAATCATGAAAAAAACCTCACTGCTCCTTGCTGCCCTCCTTGCTTCCGCTGCGTTCGCCATGGCGGCCGACTTGAAGCTTTTCTACGACAAACCAGCGAAGGATTGGGAGACGGAGGCTTTGCCGATTGGGAACGGTCGGCTCGGGGCGATGATCTTTGGCGGTGTGGAGCGGGAGCAGATCCAATTCAACGAAGATAGCCTCTGGACCGGTGACGAGGCGGATACCGGCTCGTATCAGAATTTCGGCGAGCTTTTCGTCGAGTTCGCAACCGATGGCTCGCCGGCGGCTAATTACCGGCGCGAACTGGATATCAGCCGCGCCGTCCACTCGATCACCTACACCCAAGGCGGCGTGAATTTCCGGCGCGAGTATTTCGCCAGCCACCCGGCGAATGTGCTGGCATTCCGTTTCACCGCCGACAAACCCGGCGCTCTCACCGGCTCCATCGCGTTGGCTGATGCCCACAAGGCCGTCACCAGCGCCGAGGGAAACCGCCTGACCGCAAAAGGAAATCTGGATGGCTTCACCTATCCTTCCTCTGGTCCGAATGCGAATTACACCATCGATCTGAACTACGAGACTCAGGTGCTGGTATTGAATGACGGCGGCACAGTCGAGGCCAAGGATGGAAAGATTTTTTTCAAGAACGCCAACGCGC
>CAIWSO010000008.1 GCA_903915315.1 uncultured Spartobacteria bacterium
AATCTAAAATAAATGTTGCTGCCCAAAATAAGTCTGATACTTTCTTAATTGTTCTGGGGGGAACAGCAGCCCGCTCCATCATTCGATGGGGCGGGCTGCACTTTTTTTATACCCAAATCTTTTTCGGTTTGCCGAAGGGGCTGTGCGGCAAATTAGGCGGCGATGCCTGTCGGAGCCAATATCGCGTCGCGCATGCCGTGGAGAAGTTTTTTGTCATCCGGACAAAGGGTGGCCAGCGCACCGCCGCAGGTGATGGTGTTTTCGTGGGCGAAGTAGTAGGGGCAGAGCCGCACTCTGGCTCGCATGGGCTTAAGTTCCGCCATGCCGGGCAATCCGTATTCTGTTTCGAAGAGCTTTCCAGGATGGAAGGATTGAAGGATGCGAGGTTGGTGGGCGAATTCGGAGAGGGCTGTTTCGAGTTCGGCTTTCCATTCGATTTGGGGATGATCTGCGGCGACCATGACACCTCGCGAGCCCCAAGCCTTTTCGGAAAACCCACTGATTTTGAGAATGAAATTGCGCTTCTTTTGACTGAAAGTGCCGACTTCGGCCCAGGAGTGGGCTTCGAGGCGGGGTAAAACGGCGTGACGGGGCAGGGGAGTGGGATCGAGGAGCCACGTGTAGGGGATGGCTTTTTGAAGGGCCAAAAAAGCGCGTTCGCCTAATTCGCGACGCCAAAAATCCTCTAGGGGCTTGAGCCAGAAAAGGGCGAACCAAAGTTTCTCCTCCAGTGCTGGTTTGAAGGGTGGGGTGATATGGAGAGATTTTTCTCGAATGCCGTTCTGGAGTGCCTCGGTGGCTGAAACCTGGGCGAGATCGAACAACTCGAAGAAGCGGTAAACGTGTTGTTGCCAATCCGTGCGCGGGGTGGCATCAAGCACTCTCCAATGGCCGGTCGATGTGAATCCGGCATTGAGTTGCTCGGCGAGCCAGTTCATTTCGGGGCGATAGGTGGCGGCCTCCTCGGAGATCAAAATATCTCCCCCAGGAAGAACGCGGGCGAAGCCGTCGAGCATTCCGTTGGCGCCACCGAGGACCTTGTGGCCGAGGTTCGCGTAGGTTTTATTGAGCCAGGCGGTGAGTCCAATCCCTCCTGGAACGCTATCGATCTCGGCTATGGTGTAGCCATCTGCGGTGAGGATGAGGTCGGGACGAATGACGCGAGGAATGTCGCCCGCTATCCCGTGGTCACGCTGGAAGGCAACGAGCTCTGGCGGCTTTCCTGCATCGAGCAAATCGGCCACCCAGGAGGGTTGACGACCTTTGGCGCTCTGGCGGTAGAGTTGGTCGCACGCTTTTAGGAATAAGACGAGACGGTAGCCGAGCTTGTCGAGTTCTTCACCGAATTCGGAAGAGATTTCAAAGGGGCGCGGGGCGATGCGCCATTCTTTCTCGTGGAAAAGCCCCCCATCGGGGAGTGCGGCGTGAACCGCTTGCACGGTAGCCAGTCCGCTCATGAGAGGACTTTGAGGGCTTGACGCACGAGATCTTCGGAAGCGGGAGTCTCGCCGCCGCTTTTCATCACGACGCGGATGGCTTTGTGGGCTTCGACTTGTTTGTAGCCGAGAGAAATGAGCGCTAGGACGGCATCGTGCAGGCGAACGTCATCCGGGCTAGGGGCATTTTTCGCGCTTGATGCTTCCCACTCTGCGGCGACTCCGACTTTATCTTTCAGCTCGAGAACGATTCGTTCAGCGGTTTTTTTTCCGACTCCGCTGATTTTTGAGATCGTTCCGGTATCGCCAGCGACGACGGCGGATTTGAACATCTCTACTGAGAGACCGCTGAGGACAGAGAGGGCGATCTTCGGGCCGACGCCGGAAACGTGATGCAGAAGGAGGCGAAATAAATCCCGTTCGCCCGAACTGAAAAATCCGTAAAGGATGTGGGCATCCTCGCGGACGGCGAGGTGGGTGAGGATTTTCACTTTCGATCCCGGTTCCGGCAACCGCTCGAAACTTGATATGGGAATCATCACCTGATATCCCACTCCTTGGACGTTTACGACGATCTGGGTCGGCAGGGCCTCAGCGAGTATTCCTTCTAAAAACGCAATCATGTTGCCATCCACCTCTACCAGAGCTTTAAGGAAACTCCCAAGCGTGTTGTTCATTTTTCTTTTCGCGTTTTCGGTGACGGCAGTGGCCGAAGGGGAATGGGCGATCATGGTTGAGCCCTCTTTCGTGGAATCCAAAAATCGACAGCCAGTTACCGGTTCGGTGCGAACCATTCTCGTTGCGACCCCCTTGGTGGATGGGCAGATCGAACCTTTAGCTGCAGAGAAAGGCCCAAAAAATCCAACATTTGAGGAGTTTCGTAATGGGGCGCAGCGATCCTCCTTGAGGGGGCCGCTTGGTATAAAGTTGGGTATCGCTTTTGAAAGAAAAGAGGTTCTTCAAAAGGGAACAAAGCCCCCCGCCTTTGACGAGATTCGCGAGGAAGCACTACGGACAGCGTCGAAGGTATTGGCGAGCATCAATCCGCGCATTGTTCGCGACAAAAACAAGGTTGTTCAATATGTGGTCTTGGAATCGGACGATCCGTTGACGGCATCATGCGTGCTGGCGCCGGAGTTTGCATCCCAGTTCCGCGACATCTTGGGGCCGGAGATCCTCGTGGCGATGCCCCATCGCAATCTCGTACTGGTCTTCAGTCGGCAGGATGATGTGCACATGAAGATGTCGGAATCCATCGTGAGCGAATATTTGAAAGCCACATGGCCCGTGAGTCGGGAGATTTTTTCTTTTGAAAATGGGTCCCTCCGTTCATTGGGGGTTTTGCAATAGTTTATGCTCCTACAAAACGTAAAAACGCTTTTCGTATGATTGAGGACATCGACCGCATACTTCTCGAGGAGGCCACCATTCTTCATCGGTTGGATGTCTTGGCCCGAGAGATCACCTTGGATTACCAGGACAAGGAACTGACGGTGATATCGCTTCTCAACGGCAGTTTTATTTTTATGGCCGATCTTCTTCGCCGGATTCCTTTGCCTCTGCAGGTCGATTCTTGGAGCATTGCTA
>CAIWSO010000009.1 GCA_903915315.1 uncultured Spartobacteria bacterium
AACTGGGACTCGATTTATCACTTTCAGAAGCCCGCGCCGAAGGGGAGCGTCAGATCCAACGTCAGGAATTCCTCCTTCGGGAAGCCGCCAAAAAATACGGCAAGAAATCCGCTCGCGAGTTGATCGATGAAGCTGCTGCTGCGTGGACACCCCAAGCCCCGCTCATCGAAGTTTACGGTACAGCCACCGCGCGGATGAAAAAAACCTTGGGCGATCTCGACTTGGTCACACTTCCTCAGGCGGAAAAGCTGCAGGTGCTCGCTGTGCCGCCGTTCCTCAAGCACCAATTTCCGACAGCGGCCTACAGCGCACCCGAACCGTATTCGAAACGCCAAACCGGCATTTTCTGGGTCAATGATTTGAGCTTGGACGAGAGCGATCCTACTAAAAAAATCGCTGAAATCCGTCAACACCATGGCCTCGAGCTCACGAGCGTGCATGAGGGGTATCCAGGTCATCACCTTCAGTTTGTTGTCCAATTCCAGCACGCAAGCCGTTTGCGGCGGCTATTTTCGCATTCCATCTTCTACGAGGGGTGGACGATGTGGTGTGAAAAAATGGCTATCGAAAGCGGGTTGGTTGATATTCCTAAGGCTGACCTGATCCAGCTTCACGATGCCTTATGGCGCGCCCACCGGATTGTGATCGATTGCGGATTGCAGGACGGTTCGCTTAGCCATGCCGAAGCTGCCGCCCGCCTTGTCGCGGGAGTTCAATTTACACCAGCGCGAGCCTCGGCCGATGTGAACTGGTATACATCGCAACCGACCGTCCCTATGAGCTACTTGCTGGGCCGCTTGGAAGTCGAAAAACTCCACCGCCATCTTGTTTTGGGGCAAAAGTGGCCAGTGAAGAAATTTAACGATTGGATGCTGTCCCATGGAGCGATCCCTTATAGTTGGATCTGGCGGGCCGCTCTTCAGCAGGCCTAGTTTCTTCACTTTTACGAATCGATGGCTGCAAAAGATAAAAATCTCACTAAAGAGCATTACCAAAGGCTTCGCCAACTCGATTGCAGTGAGCTTTGGGATAACGAGGTCGCTGCATTTGATCGCGCCAACGAGAAGGACAGAGTTTCACTCGTTGCTGTTGTGCGGGCTGTGGGCGTTGTTTTTTCTGAGTGCGGAACCCCGTCGCAAAGAGAACAGGCTCGAAGCTGGCTTCGAAAACTTTTGAACGACCCCCAAGAAAAAGTCCGCCGCTACGCAGTGACTGCTCTGCCGAAGCTCGGTGGATCTGCCGAGGAGGAGAAGGATCTCTTGGGGCTCTTGGCAACGAGCGTTTCTGATCGTGAGAAGAAGCATCTTGGTCAGGCCCTTGAAAAAATAGGGGGAGCTGCCACCGTGGCTCAGGCGGGAATGTATGGGGGACTCGCTCGAACGGTTCAAAAGGCACAGGCGAACCTCGTTCGTTTTGAAGAGCCGGGTTCGATTTCCTTGGATGTCGAGTTGCCTGATCGGAATCAGTTCCTCATCCATCTCCGGTGCCGTAGAGGGCTCGAGCGAATATTGGAGGCCGAGGTGACAGAGCATGCGGGAGCCGGAAAAAAATTCCGAACCAGGCGCGCTGAGTATGGGTTAGTGGTGCTCGAGGCAATTGCGCCATTTCGGCTTTCGGATCTCTTTTCTTTTCGTTGCTTTGCTTCAGCCGCCTTCCTCCTTGGCAGCCCCGAACGAAGCGAGAATGAGGCTGATGCTTTGTCGC
>CAIWSO010000010.1 GCA_903915315.1 uncultured Spartobacteria bacterium
CAGATCGCACTCGGCTTGGGTGGAAATGTTATTGGGAACTTCGGGCTGCGGAACCACCTTCACGATCTGCGCCACGGGGATCTGCCTATCGGTTTGGTTGGGGACGCGAAATACGAAATACCCAGCTCCAGCAGTGCCTCGCGCAGAGCGATCAGTATAGGCCGTAAATTTCAATGGAGACGCTTGAGAGGGTGAAGACCAAGGCTGCGGCTTCACCAGAGCGAAACCGGATTTCTCCACCGGCACATGGCCATTGTTTTCTTGCGCTAGAAGCGGGCAACTGGCAACGGCAAGAAATACCAGAAAATGAAAACTAGGGCGGATCAGAGACATATTCATTCTAGTTATGCCATTCGCGCTGGATTGAGCGCAAGAAATTGCCGTCAACGAAGCCCCTCAATCGCATTCACAATGTCTTTCTCCGTGATCTCACTGGAGACAAAGGCCTCGCCTAAAGCCCGCAACAGGACAAAGCGCACGGCTCCGGCATGGAATTTTTTGTCCTTGCGAAGCGCCTGCAGAATGTTGTCCGTCGAGATATCCGAGGGCAACACTAGCGGCAGACGATAGCGGGCGAGCATCGAAATCAAAAGATCGGCATCAGCCGGCGGAAGACCGGCCTTTTGAACCGAGAGGCGACAGGCGGCAACAAGACCGAGACTGATTGCTTCGCCATGCAGGAAGCGACCATAGCCAGCCGCGGCCTCGATCCCATGCCCGATCGTGTGACCGAAATTCAGAAGCGCACGCACTCCCTTGGTTTCAAATTCGTCTTCGGTAACAATGGCGGCCTTGATAGCCACATTCCGAGCAACGAGCGATGTCAAGTCATCGAACTGATCGAGCATCGCGCGATCTCGGATGGCCGCATGCTTTATGACCTCCGCAAAGCCCTCATTGAATTCCCGCTCCGGGAGCGTTGATAGAGTCGACACATCGGCGAGCACGAGAACGGGCTGATGAAAAGCTCCGAGAAGGTTTTTACCGCCAGCGGCGTTGACCCCCGTCTTTCCCCCGATCGAGCTATCCACTTGCGCCACGATCGTCGTGGGAATTTGCACGAATGGAATGCCCCGATAGTAAATGGCGGCAATGAAGCCGGCCAGATCTCCGACCACCCCACCACCCAATGCCACAAGCAAAGCGGATCGGTCCAGACCCGCCTCAATCATCGCATCGCAAACGAAGGCGACCTGGGTGAGCGACTTGGAAGATTCTCCTGATGGTACCGTAATGATAACGACATCGAACCCGGACTCCTCCAAGGATCGACGAACCATTTCGGCATAAAGCGGACCGACGATCGAGTCCGTCACCAAAGCGCAGCGAGAAGCTTGGGAAACAGCGCGTATCCTCGCGCCAGCGCATGGCAAAAGCCCTGAGCCGACAACAACTCGGTAGGAATGACCTGCAAGGGGAACGGGAACTTCAATAACGTCGCTCATTCGGTCAGCATCCGAGACGCGCCAGCACAGCGGGAGCATCCGCTGCGATCGGAAAAAACTTATCCAGTCGGACGAGCTGGAAAACCGCTAAAACTTTTTTCTCAAGACCGAAGAGACCTAGCTTGCCTCCAAATGTGGCGCTCTCCTTGAAATACTCGATCAGGACAGCCAAGCCACTGGAATCGATGTAAGTCGCTTCTGAAAAATCTACCAGCAGAACGGGGGTTTTGGCTGAAGCAAAAGCGAGAAATTGGGCACGCAGTTCAGGCACCGCATGGAGATCCAACTCACCAATGAGTTTGAGAGTGGAAACGCCATTCGTTTCCGATTTTTCGATCTTCATTTTTTATTTATATCCGTTGCTTTTGTATCTGCAAAGCCAGTAATCGATAAGAAAACCCTGATCTTGCCATGGAAATCAGGCAGGCTAAAAAATATACGTTTCCGCCGTTCATTCCTTTTTTACATCATGAATCAACAAACCGCCCTTGAAAAAGCCCGTTCCGCCTACCAACCGAAGCTGCCAGACTCTCTGCGCGCCGCTTCTTTGGCCGAAAAGGTCCCGATGCCCGCTTCGAGCGATACCCAGATCCGAACCCTTTTCCCGCACACTTTTGATCTTCCCGAGGTCATTTTCACAAAGGGAACAGCGAACGTTGAAGCCAAGCCTATTCGGGCTGGCGTGATTTTATCGGGTGGACCAGCCCCTGGCGGACACAACGTCATCGCCGGCCTCTTCGATGCAATCAAAAGCATCAACCCAGAAAGCTCTCTTTTCGGCTTCGCCAATGGCCCTGATGGGTTGATCAGCAATAAAGGAATGGAACTGGATGCCGCCA
>CAIWSO010000011.1 GCA_903915315.1 uncultured Spartobacteria bacterium
CGGTGAAAATCCCTGCCACAGCACGGGAACCCGCAATCGGTGCAGCGGATTGAAAAAGCAGATCCACCGATGGACGATGGTGCATGATTTTTGCCGCTTGCTTGATGCTGACGCTGTAGCCATCCGGACCTCGTTTTTGTAGCAACATATGATAGTCGCCGGGAGCCACCAGCGCGAGGCCTGGACGCAACACGTCGCCATCTTTGGCTTCCCTGACCTCAATCGCGGAAACGGAGTTCAGCCTTTCCGCGAACGGGCCGCTGAAGGTGGCAGGAATGTGTTGAACAATACAGATGCCGGGTAGATCGCCGGGCAGTTGGCTGAAAACCTCGCGCAAGGCTTCCGTGCCACCGGTGGAGGCTCCGAGTAAAATCAACTGTCTGGGGTTGTATCGGGTCGTCCCCGAGGCAATCCTGTGTGCGGGTGGGGCGACCAGCGGGGCTCTCGTCCTTTGCATGGAGCTCGCCGCAGCCTTGATCTTGAAAATCAGCTCGGCCCCAAGATCCGCCATGAAGCGATCGCTGGAAGGCTTGGGTAAAACATCCACTGCTCCGGCCTCCAAGGCCTCCAGTGCAATGTGGGAACCCGCTAGGCTGAGGGAACTCATGATGATCACCGGCATCGGGTGGTGTTTCATCAGGATTTTGAGGAAGGTGAGGCCGTCCATCTTTGGCATTTCAATATCCAGAGTGATGACGTCGGGCTTAAGCTCGAGGATCTTGTCGCGAGCGATGTATGGGTCGCCCGCTGTGCCCACGACTTCCAAGTCTGGATCGGAGCGAAGGACATCGCTCACCACTTTTCTCACCACCATCGAGTCGTCCACGATGAGGACTTTGATTTTCTTCGCGTTCAAGCTCATTTCGGTGCTTTTCTGTAAACGGCGGGCAGGATCGTCTGGAGACCATGCGTGATCCCGGAAAGGCTCTCGGAGTGGCCGACCTTGAGGTATCCCCCAGGCAGCAACATCCTCGCCAATCGGTTGACGAGCCACTCCTGTGACGGGCGGTCAAAATAAATCATCACATTCCTACAAAAGATGACCTGAAACTTGGAATCGAAGGGATAGGAATCTTGAAACAGATTCATGAGGTGCCACTGCATATTGGCGCGCAGTTCCGACTTCACCCTCAGTCGCCCGAGTTGGGAGCCCACTCCTCTCTGAAAGTAGCGCCGTTTGATATCCAGGGGCATTTCATCCAATCGGGATTCGGGGTAGATTCCCGCCTGAGCGGTGGCGAGTGCCGTGCTGCTGATATCCGAGCATTCCATTGACCAGCGGAAACCTGGATTTTTCTCCGCATGGCGGGCCAGAGTGATAGCGATGGAGTAGGGTTCCTCTCCCGTCGAAGCCGCCGCACTCCAGCAGCGGAAGCGTCCATCGGCGCGAAAGGCGGGGTCTTTATTGAAATCACTGAAAACCGTCGATTCCAAAAACTCGAAGTGTTTTTTTTCGCGGAAGAAAAAGGTGTGGTTGGTCGAAATCGCATCAATCAGGTGATTGATCTCCTCGGCGCCATGTCGACCATGAAGGAGTTCGCAATACTCGGTGTAACTGCTGCAACCATGTTCACGAAGTCGCTTGCCCAAACGCGATGAGACCAGTTCCATTTTACTGTCTCCCAAGTGGATTCGACTGTGCTGGTAAACCAGTTGGGAGATTTTGCTGTAGTCGGCTTGGGTGAGTTTGGGTTGAACCATGTGAACGGAGTCTACTATCAAGCACAAATGCGATGAGGGTGGCGAGCAGATCTTTTGGAGCGCAACCGGCTGCTCCCATCGTGTCGACGGTCTCTGCTAGATTCTATTTCGAGAAATCAACTGGCCATCTTTCGTAAGAAAATCGCAGGCACTCTGGAGCGCATGGCTGAGGTTATAATGACTTCGCCATCCAGTCGCGGCGCGGAAGGCGCTCGAATCCACCACCCAGCGATCTGGCCAGATCTCCTTTGCGCGATCGCGTGTGAGACTAGGGATCGATTTGCGGAGGGCGGGGATAGAGTCGATAAGCAACGAGGCCAGTCTAACGAAGCTCAAGGGGACAGGCAGCGTGATGCCGCGCCCACCCACGACCTGAGCGGCGGTATCGATGAGATCGAAGTCGCTTATTTTTTGATCCGAGCAGAGATAGAAAGGACCGCGTGATTCCAATTCAAAGGCCGCCGAAATGGCGGTGATGAGATCTTCGACGGCGATGAAACTGAATTCTTTTTTTCGCCATCCGGGCTTCGTGCGAATGAGCTTTGTGGCCATTTGAAAAAGGGGGAGCGTGGCTTTGTCACGTGCGCCAAGGATCATAGGAGGCCTTAAAATAGCGATCTTTTTGGAGGGAAAATCACGGCGAATTCTTTGCTCTAACTCCAGCTTGGACTCGCCATACCATGTCACTGGTGCGTCTGCATGGGTCTCTGATCGTGCAAGCTGTCCATCCGGCGTGGGGCCACCGGCGGATTGGGAGGAAAGAACGACGGTGCGGCACGTTTCCGGTAAGGCCTGGAGGATCTCCCATGTCCAATCCACATTGACTTTGAAATACGAGGCTCGATCGCGCGCGAAAAGAACTCCCGCCGAGAGGATCGCATGGGTGGGATCCACCCCGCTCCATTTAGAAGGATCTGGTGGGAGCGGGGTCACGGAATCAGTCGCAAGACCCTCGCCAAGAAGTTGATCGTGGAGCTTTTCCGGATTTCTCACTGGCGCAAAAATGCGCGTGCCCTGCCGCAGTTCGTGGAGAAGGACATTACGACCTACGAAGCCGGTTGCCCCTGTCAAAAGCAACGTTTTCATAGCTTCGGTCGCATGGCGCGCCTGGGCCGCATGGCGCGCCATGGAGTGATTGGAACTAGGGCTTGGTGGCCCCACTCACTGGAGCGACTGCGGCGGGAGCGGAGTCCGTCTTCTGTCTCGCGATCTTGTATTTTTCGACGACGCTTTTCGCGTCGGGATCCGTTTCAGCGAGTTGGATGATGTCGGTGAGGAGGGATGTGTAGCGTTCTTGCACCTGTTGCGTTTGTTGGACCGTGGCTTCGCGTTGTTTGATCAATTCCTGGGCGTTTTTTTCAGCGCCGGTGAGGGATTCGATTTGTCGGTTCAGGTTTTCGCTTTGCCACCTCATGCTGCTCGCATTTTGTCCGAGGTTGCTGATTTGAGAGAAAAGAAAGATGCAGAAAGCGGCAGACAGAAGGGCGAGGCCGATTTGGGCGCTGCTTCCTGTGGTGGACTCAGTATTCTCAGTGGGGTCGTTTTCGAATTCGTTCATAAAAAGTTTCTCGGTTAGTTGGCCTTGGCTTCGATGCCGTATTTTTTGAGGAGGGTTTCGATGCGGGGATTTTTATTTTGAATTTGGAGTTGCGCCAGATCACGGATCAAGGCTGGTCCGACCTGGTTGGAGAGTTGGGCGCCAGATTCAATCTGTTGTTGCTGGGCTTGAAATTGTTGTTGGAGGGTTTGAAGGGCGAGTTGCTGCGCTTGGATCGCGTCCTGTTGTTTTTGAAGGTTGCGTTGAAGCCCTTGGTTGCTCCAAGTGGATACAAGAAACCAAAGGCTCAGTAGCAATGCTACAGCGCCAGTGGCGGTGGTGAGGGTGGAGGAGTTTGTGTTCATTGTTTTGAATGTTCTGTTTGCCAGATCACAACTTGAACTCTTGATTTGATAGGGCGTCAAGTGGGAAAAGCTCTTGCTGTTGGTCAGGGCAGGAAATTAGATTCCCGTGATGAATGTTTTGGTAACTGGGGGAGCTGGGTTTATTGGTTCGCATGTATGCGCCCAACTCGCGCTCCAGGGGCATGGGGTGACGGTGCTGGACGATTTTAACGATTACTATGATCCGGGGATCAAGCGCGCGAATGTCGAGGCTCTGGGATCTGGTGTTGTTCTTCGGGAGGGCGATATCCGCAATGCGCGTTTTGTGCAGGAGGTCATGGCGGAAGGCAAATTCGACTCTATCATCCATCTCGCGGCCCGTGCCGGCGTGCGTCCATCGTTGCTGGATCCGATGCTCTACATCGAAACCAATATCGTGGGCACCCAAAACCTCCTCGAGGCCGCGCACAAGAATGGTGTTTCGCGTTTTGTATTTGCTTCCAGTTCTTCGGTCTATGGTCTTGCGAAAGTCGTGCCGTTTTCCGAGGACCTGCCTCTTCCTCAGACTTTAAGTCCTTATGCGGCCACAAAAATTGCCGGCGAGCAACTGTGCGGGAATTATGCACACCTGTATGGAATGAAGGTCGTCTGCCTGCGTTTTTTTACCGTTTACGGACCAGGGCAACGCCCGGATCTCGCTATTCACAAGTTCACCGATTCGATCCACCACGGGAAAAAGATTCCACAATATGGTGATGGCTCGACCCGCAGGGACTACACTTACATTGACGACATCGTCCAAGGTGTCCTAGGAGCATTGCGCTACGAAGGCCCTGCTTTTGATATTTTCAATCTCGGGGAAAACCAGACCACGACTCTCTCGGAATTGATTTTGGAGATCGAAAGGGCTTTGGGTAAGAGGGCCATCATCGAACGATTGCCTGAGCAACAGGGCGACATGCCTCTGACTTCCGCCGACATCTCGAAAGCCCAGCGACTCCTAGGTTACAATCCGACCACGAAAATCCGCGAGGGCATCCCGAAATTTGTGGAGTGGTATCTGAATCGCCAATGAAAAGCGTCGCCGAAATTGCTTCTGCCCTTGTTCGCATTCCCAGCGTCAATCCCGATGGGGGCGACCCGGGCACCGATCAAACCGGCGAGGCCCAGTGTGCGGCTTGGGTAGCGGATTTTTTAAGTGAGGCTGGAGCGGATGTGGCTCTCCGGGAAGTGCTGCCGCAGCGTCCGAATGTGGTTGCCCGTTTTCCTTCGAAGCGATCTGGCGCTCCCCGCATTCTTTTCGCGCCGCATTTGGATACCGTCAGCGTTGCTGGAATGACGATCGAGCCCTTTAGCGGAGAGGTGCGTGACGGGCGTCTATGGGGGAGGGGCGCCTCGGATACCAAGGGCCCGATGGCAGCGATGCTCTGGGCACTTCGAGAGGCCCGTGATGTTTTGTCCGACATGCCCTATGAGGTTTGGTTTGCCGGATTGGTGGGCGAGGAGGCCGGTCAGCATGGTGCAAAGGCGCTCGCGGACACCGACTATTTTGATTTTGTGATGGCGGGTGAACCGACCTCGCTCAATGTTGTCTACGCCCACAAAGGATCATGCTGGCTGCACTTGGAGACGTCGGGAGTCGCTGTTCATGCCTCTCGTCCCGAGAGTGGATCGAATGCCATCTACAAAATGGCCGATGCCATCGATTGCTTGCGGAGGGAAGTGGCCCCCCGCCTAGCGGAAAAATCCGACCCCGTCCTCGGGCACTCCACTTTGAGTGTCGGCATCATTCATGGTGGTTCGAAAGTGAATATTG
Organism: uncultured Spartobacteria bacterium; assembly: GCA_903915315.1. GTDB lineage: Bacteria > Verrucomicrobiota > Verrucomicrobiia > Chthoniobacterales > Terrimicrobiaceae > UBA967. Next base: position 5,399 of record CAIWSO010000011.1, read on the forward strand.
TTCCCGATTATTGCGAAGCCTCTGTCGATATTCGCACGATCCCTGGGATGGATACGGGCTTCGTTGAAGAAATACTTCGGAAAAAAGTTCCTGACATTCGAATCCAACTGCGCGGCTCCGCGCCTCTGTATACGGACCCCACCCACCCTCTCATCAAGGGTCTTCAGTCTTTGGGCTCAAAACTTGAGGGAGCGCCCTGGTTTTGCGATGCCGCTGTTTTTGCATCCAAAGGATCCGCCGCGATTGCGATTGGACCGGGATCGATCGCGCAAGCGCACACGGCGGATGAATTCATCTCCCTCGATGATCTGGAAAAAGGTGGGGCTTTCTTCTTGAGCTTCCTTCGTGCCTTGCGGGAGCGATGATTTTCTGGCGTGTTATCTCCTGTCGAATTCCCGTTCTTGATCTCATGCGGGTAAAGTGAAAAAGTGCCGCCTATCAGCAAGGAATATTACAGTTGGGAGCAGTCGACAGAGAAGGTGCGAAGGCCATTTTATGAGTCGAAGTTCTTCTGGGTCCCCCTTGTCGTGCTGGCTTTGGGGGCTTTTGCAGGCTGGGTAGCCTTTGGTGTTCTGACTGACCGCTATCAGAAGCGTGCTGAGGAATTCGATCTCGAGCAGATGGGCGAAATGGAATCCGCTTCCATTCTTTACGACAGGAAGGGGCGAGAGTTCGGAAAGCTCTTCATCCAAAACCGCCAACCAGTCCCCTATGAGCGCCTGCCGGAAATGCTCACGAAGGCCGTCATCGCAGCCGAAGACAATCGGTTCTATGATCACGATGGGGTCGATTACATGGGAATCCTCCGGGCCGCACTCACCAACTATCGCAAGGGCAAAATCGCCCAAGGCGCGAGTACGGTCACCCAGCAAGTCGCGCGCAATTCTTTTGAGCTGCTCGAGCGCACTTATGAGCGCAAACTCGTCGAGCTCTATCTGGCTTGGCGGATCGAAAAAAGGTTCAGCAAAAAAGAAATCATGAATTTCTATCTAAACCGCGTCTATTTCGGCAGCGGCTTCTATGGCGCGGAGGCTGCCTCGCAGGGGTATTTCGGCAAGCCCTCCATTGAAATGTCGATCGGCCAATGCGCGACGCTCGCTGGCCTTCTCAAGAGCCCCCAGGCCCTTTCGCCGTTCAATAATCCAGAGGACTCTCAACAGGCGCGGGATTTTGTGCTCAAGCGCATGAGGGAATTGGGCTTCATTACCCGCAAAGAATTGGAGCAGGAAATCGGGTCGCCTACTGCCGTGGTCAAGCGGAAGAACCCATTCAAAGTCAGCTACGCCATCGAACTCATCCGTCAGCAGGCGATCAAAGCCCTGGGCTTCGAGCGCACGATGAATGGCGGATACAAAATCTTCACCACGCTCGATGCCGACCTCCAGCGTGCGGCTGATTCCGCGACTCAGGAATTCCTTCTCACTGTCGAGAACCAGCCCGGCTACAAACATCCCACCTTTGCCCAATACCGCGCCGCCACCCAGAAGACCGAGGAGGCCATCAATCGAGGTAATATGGGTAACAAAATGCCGGAACCCAAATACCTCCAAGGCGCGGCCCTCGTTGTTGAAAACACAGCTGGTGGCATCCTTGCGCTCACCGGGGGACGCGACTTCGTGCATAGCGAATACAATCGCGCGGTTCAGGGTAAGCGCGCTGCCGGAACGGCCTTCACGCCCTTTGTTTATGCAGCTGCATTTCAATCCGGCACCTTCCCGGGTGAGATCGTGCAAGATGCCTGTATCGATAACCGCTACGTGATGGTCGGGGGTGAAACCGGCATTCTCGGTGAATGGGGAGTCGAAACCGCTGATAACGAATACGAGGGTCCTATTACTGCGCGAGACGCTCTCGTCAAGGGCAAGAATGCCGCCACCGTCCGCCTCGGAATGAAGACGGGAATCCAAGCAGTCAAAACCATCGCCGCCGCGGCTGGCATCTCCTCCCCGATACGCGATTATGCCAATGCTTTTCTCGGGAGCAGTGAAGTCACCCTCGACGAGATTGTTCTCGGCTATACCGTTTTTCCGAATCTCGGTCAGCGCCCGGCGGATCTTTACATCATCCAGTCTGTTCAGGATGCCAATGCGAAGACCATTTTCAATGCTCCCCGCAAGCGATATCAGGTCATTTCCCCCGCTGCCGCTTATCAGGTCCACTCTTGCCTCAGTGACTATATGGAGCGCGGGCAGGGATCCCTCGCAACGAAGCAATTCGGGCTTGGTGGATTCCCTGTCGCTGGAAAAGCCGGAACCGCCTACGGATTCACCGACACCTATTTCATCGGCTACAGCCAAGCCATCACCTGCGGGGTGTGGGTCGGATTTGACAAGCCGACCAAGATTTATCGCGGCGCTTTCGGCAAAGACCTGGCCCTCCCCATTTGGTCCAAAATCATGAACGTGGCCGAAAAGGACTTTGCATCCAAAGTCATCGAAAAACCAACCGTGCTCAAGCCCATCGAGATATGCCGGTCCTCCGGACTGCTTGTGGCTCCCCGCTGTACTCAGGCGCCCTCCGCGCCAGAAGGGGCTCCACAGCAGAACGCCGCCGATGCGCAGGCCAGCACCACTTATAAAGAATGGGCCACCGAGGTTCAGGCGCCCAGCATCATTTGCGATATCCATGGAGGCGGAGTCCGAAACTACGCGAAGGAATTCGACCAAGACGATTGGCCGAAAGCCGCCGCCGCCGTCGATCTCTCAAAAATCCGCCCCATAGCGATGACCTCCTCTGCTCTTGTAGGATTTAATGATGTGTATCAGTCCGTTCGTCCCGGAGCGGAAAGCGATAATGATGCCAATATACCCGTCGCCAAAGCCATTCCCGTTGATACCCCGCCCCCCTCGACAGACACCGCCACAGCGCTTCCTGCTGAAGTCGAGGTTCGACGCGCCGAGCCCGTCAACGCTCAATCCCAGCCATTGGAAGCGCCCGCTCTCTCGGTCCCACCACCCGCCGCAATCGACCTTTCAAATTAAAAAAGCCGCACTTTTTCTTTAGTCCCGTTTAGCTGCCTCCGAAAATAAATAAAAAAAGTTATTGCATAAGCCAATATCGGGGATAATTTGAAGTCCTAATCGCGGGGTGGAGCAGCCCGGTAGCTCGTCAGGCTCATAACCTGAAGGTCAGAGGTTCAAATCCTCTCCCCGCAACCACTTCTGACACTCGTTAGAAGTTTTCTCCGCTCAAAATCAGATTCACTGTTTTTGTTTTTAAGGCTTTCGAGCAACTACTGGTTAAAACCATCAAAAAATTTCTTTTTACATTCGATTGGCTACTTGATGAGATAAGGTCTCAATATCAATATGAAACTCAATCACACTATTTGTGCTATTTTACTCGGAACCCATTTGATTGGGGAGGTGGCTACCGCAGGCGACCGGAGGTTTGGCTATGTGTATGAGTCAACCACGTCAGCGCAGGGGGAAATTGAAG
>CAIWSO010000012.1 GCA_903915315.1 uncultured Spartobacteria bacterium
CTTCTCGCCGCTCCCATCAATAAGGCTCGTAACCGCTTCCTCCTTTGCCGCCGCGGTGATCGCCACCGGCGTGACCTTGAACTGGTCGAGTCAAGAAGCCAAAACCTCACCTGCCACTTGGAACCTCTCCTCGGCCGCGCAGACCCGCCTCGAATCTGCCCCAAGCGCCTTCACCGCTCCAAAGAAACGCGTTTCCTCGCTACAATACGTCCTCCCGACGAGACCGACCGGCTACGCGTCGGCTCGTAGTTTTTAACAAAATAAAGTGAATTGGTTTTGTCATTCTTTGTGGGCGCTGGCTCTCCTTGCTCCCCTCTTTCCCCTCTCGCTTGGTGCCGCAGATCAATCCACCGCCCAAAGTCTCTGCTCCGAATTGGGTCGGATTTTTGAGCAACACCGCCGCTCTGTCGTCCGCGTTTACGCCACCGATGAACTTGGGGTTCGTGTGGGGAGTGGGTTTTTTATCGACCCCTCAGGACTCATCTACACCCATGCGGGCACTGTCATGAGCGCCGAAGACGTGAAGGTGAGCTTCGGTGGACGCATGACTCCCGCCCAAGTCGTCACGATCGATGAGCGCAATGGGGTCGCTATCTTGAAAGTCGATTGCGCGAGCCCATTCATTCCGATCGGGGACTCCGATCAAATCACCAACGCTACACCAGTGATCCTAATTGGTTTTCCCGAAGATTATGAGGTGAGCTCCCATTTAGGCATGATCGCCGCCCGTGAGCGCCAACATCTGGGAAAATACTTTGCCACGTCCCACTTCAGGGCGAACATGGCCGTCCAGCGCGGCGAAGGCGGCGCGCCCGTTTTGAACCTTGCCGGCGAGGTCATCGGCATCCTAATGGCCCGCATCGGAGATGGCACCGCTTGCCACATCCTTCCGATTCGTGCTGCTGAAAAAACCAGACAGGACATCTCGCGCTTCGGCGAATTGCGGCCCGGTTGGGTTGGAGGCGAGGTGGAGGATGCTGATGCTGCCCACGCTGGCTCAACCGCCCAAATCCACACTCTCGGCCCAGGAACGCCCGCCGCCCAAAGTGGACTGAAACCCGGCGATGTGATTTTAAGCATCAATGGCATTCCCGTGACCCGCAGTGAAGACGTCCTAGATGCCGCTTACTTTCTCACCGCCGGCGATCTCGTCGAAGTGCGCATCCTTCGCGATGGCGAAACGCGATCCATTTCCGTCAAGCCCACCACTCGCCCAGCCCTTCCCGTCGAGACTATGGCACTGGGAAAGTAAACGCCGCCTCGCTGGAACTAGCCCCCAAAAAGCTGACGCCCCCTCACCAAGTGTAGCGGACCTTGTAAGTCACCACCTTTTCTTCATCTGGCTTGAGTGGAACTCGGAACTCGATGGATTGCGCATCGGTTTTTTGGAACTCTTGGCTTTTCTCCACGATCGACCAGTTCGCCCAACGGAAGAGGTGTTCAACCACGCGGATTTCGACCGCTTCTTTTTTGCGATTGCGGAGCGTCACATCAAAGGTCTCCTCAACCACATGGTTGGTTTCATCGAGCTGGAAGTCAGTCTGCTTGCGTTCGCCAACGAGATCGAAGCTATCGCCAATGAAGACACGAACGAGTTCCCCCTTGGGAGTGTGCTCGATGTTATTCTCTCCAACAAACTCGAGTTGCCGGTCATCGTCTTGGGAATAAAACCGGATGCGCCCTTTCGGAAGAGGAATCCCTAGCTGATTGGGCTCGGAGTTTTTGAATTCCCGATAGACATTCACCTTTTTGTTGGAAGTGGTGCCGTAGCCTGCATCGGCACCGACACTCATTCCCACCCGCCAACCACTGAGAACCGCCCCATCGTAAATATAAAGCCGATCGGCTTTGACTCCAGTAGCTCGGATGAACTCGACTTGCTTGGTTTCTTTATCACGAAGCGTGACCTGGTTGGCCATGGTGTAGAGATGGAATTCGTCGAAGGCTTTTTCAGAAACGACCGGCGGTGCGTCCATGGCCATTTCTGCGATCATGGGAAAACCTCTTTTGGAAATGGGCGAATGCAGGGATTGCACTTTATTGACGTCGCCGGCCATGAGTTTGATCTTGGCATTTTGGAAGTTCGATCCGCTATCATTC
>CAIWSO010000013.1 GCA_903915315.1 uncultured Spartobacteria bacterium
CGGTCGGAGTTGCTTTGGCGGAGGATGGTTTTGTTGAAAGTCCGGTTGGTTCCGAGGTTGATTTCAAGCCACTCGTTGGCTCCTTTGCCGGCGGCCGCGCTCCAGCAGGTGTTGTAGTTCAAGTCATTCGCATTGGAAGCGGGTTTCCCTTCCATCGCGCTGGAGGCGCTGGCTTTGCAACCTTCGGCGAAATTGGGGCCGTTGTCCCATACATCGCGCAGCCTGTTCAATTCCTCCCGGTCGATCTCGATGATGTGGCCGTTCCGGACGCGCTTCGGCAGCGAGAATTGGTTGTCGGGCAGTTGTGACCACTCCGAGGTGTTGCCGTCGAGGTTGGTGGTGGTGCTGCACTTGAAGATGCCGCCTTCCATGAACATGTCGTAGTAGAGATACCAACGGTCGGCGTTGATGGCTTTGCAGATGACCGGTCCCTCGGACAAATGCGGGGAGATGTAGTTATCTGTGATGGTGGTGAAGCTTCCCGGCGTGAGGCTCTTGGAGCGGGCGACCTTGAGGGCCTTGTAGGGCGTGTCTGCGGAGTTTTTGCCACGCTCATCTTTGTAGATCAGGTAATAGTATTCACCATGTTGAAAGATGTTGTTTTCCAAAACCTGATAACCGGGACTGAAAAACTGCGCCTCGGGTGAGAAGGTCTTGAAATCCGTCGTGGTGTTATACCAGAGGGAATCGCTGCGGGCGGTGCACCAAAGCACGATATATTTTCCCGTCGCCGGATCGTAAATCGCCTCGGGACCCCAAGCTGGGACGGCCCGGTTGCTGCTCAAGGCGCGAATCCGCTGGTTGGACCAGTTGACGAGGTCCGGCGAGTCCCAGAATCCGCAAGTAGGCTTCTGCCCCACCGACCACGCAGAATCGGTATACATGAGGACAAAGGTTCCATCTTCCTTGCGCAGAATCGCGGGGTCGCGGATGGCCTTGGTGGACATGCTCGAGATGACCACCGGCTTGTCGTTGTTCAACGCCGTCCACTTCAGTCCGTCGAGACTCCAGCAAAGATGCATGCGGTTTTCCTCGACGGAATCGCCGACGAAATAGGCCATCAGAAAAGCCTCAGTCGGCCCCTTCGCCTGTCCGGGGGCAGTGATTTTAGGATGTGGGGAGGGCTTTACCCGGATGAGTGCGCCACTGCCGGATTTGATCGCTAAATGAATCAAGCCGGACTCGGGAATTGGCGCGTCGCGGGTGATGTCGAATTCGTGCGGCTTTTTTCCCTCAAGAAAGGTATCGATGACGGCTTCTTTTCCGGCGAGTGCCGCCAGGTTGACATCGAATTGGCGGGCCGTGCCGCCATTCATCGCCGCAATCCACCATTCCTGGCCATGGCGGCGGGCCATGAGGACGACTTCTCCGATCGCGCTCGGAGGGAGGACGCGGGTTTCGTCCCATTCGACCGGCATGTCGCGGATGACATCTACGGCCGGGCTCTGCAGATAAAGCGCGGGGTCATCGGCCCAGCTCAAGACGGGAGAAGAGAAGACCACGGCGCTGGCCAGTTGCAGGGCTGCAGTGGTGCCTTTGAAAAAGGCGGGATTCAGAGTCGTGGGAGTGAAATCAATATGTCCGGCGAGCAGATGAGTGAATGGCACCGTGGTGTAGTGCGCCGGTGGTAGGCTACCGAACTTATTATATTCAAGACCTCTCACGCCTTCGCGGGTCATCTCATGGGGCCAGGTGCGGGCTTCGCCGGTCGGCTTGTTGGCACCGTGGAAATTAACCATGATGCGTTCCTTGGCAGCGGCGCGCAGGCAGGCTTCGTAAAATGCGAGCCTTTCATGGCTCTCACTTTCCATGAAATCGATTTTTACACCAGCGACTCCAGCCTCGCGGCAACGGCGGAAGAATTCGGTGCGTTTCTCGGGAGTTTCGAGACCGACCCATTGCTTTTTGGTGTCGGGACGCCAGCCGCGCCAGACCCATAGCCGCACGCCCTTGGGGGCGGCGTAATCGGCAAGTTCCTTGAGTGTTGCCCAAGCGCCATCAGGGTTGCCCGGCTTGAA
>CAIWSO010000014.1 GCA_903915315.1 uncultured Spartobacteria bacterium
CGTTCTAGAAAAATGGACCGAGCTTCCTAGCGGGCAAGCATCAGCGATGCGCGAGCGCACACTGGCCAAGCCGACGCTTTCGCCCCAGTTTTCGGGGTTGGAGTCGGGCGGAGCGGTATTGCTCACAAGAACGAGCAGATCTTCGCCGTCAATGTGGGCCTCCAGATTCACTCGGCCGAATCCCTCGACCACGCCGTGTTTGACCGCGTTTTCAATGAGTGGTTGAAGCAACATTGGAGGTACAGGAAAATCTTCCGCGCGAGCATCGGCACTCACGCTCCATTCCAATCCCTCTTCGAATCGCATTTTATCGAGTTCCAGGGACGCTCGGATGATTTCTAGCTCGAGTCGGAGGGGAATCATCGGCTCCTTGGCCACATCGAGCGACTTTCGGAGTAAAGCGGAGAGCGAGAATAGGCCGGCTTGGGCCGCAGTCGTGTCGGTGCGAATGAGTGAATGAATCGTCGTGAGGCAATTGAAGAGGAGGTGGGGATGGATCTGCGCTTTCAACCGCTCCAGTTCCGCTTTTCGTGTGGCAGCCTCGGCCAGAAGGATCTTTTCGCGGCGTTGTGCCTCGGAGCCGGCACCGATGAGAAGCCCAGTGGTGGTCACAATCGCGATGAAGATTTCGATTTGCCAGATGGTGAAGAGGGTGGATTCCGTTACAAATGGTCCGCGTCCAGCACTCGTGAAAACGGCAGCCGTCATGACCACAATGAGGACCGATAGAGCCGCTGCGGGCAGGCCACGCGCGAGTGCAACCCAGATCAAAAAGGGAAACGGCAGATAGGCTAGGGAGTCCATGATGATCCCCTGGGATGACTCGCTATGAAAGGCAAACCAAGCTGAGGAAAAGACGATTGCCAATTGAAAAACGGCCAAGAGGAATTGCTTAAGACAAATTCCTTTTGGAAGAAACCGTCCCTTTGCAATAAGGAGAATCACGGGCGTTACGACTACTGTTCCAGCCGCGCTGGTGGCCCAATAGATGCTGACCACGGCCCAAAGACCACTTGCGGGCATCATTCCAGAAATCACAAGACAGCTAGCGGACGAGAGCGCAGAGACACCCATCGGCACGATTGCTCCGAGGCCTGCCAGCAATAGGATGTCCCGCGTTGAGGATAGTCCGATATCAAATCGTTGTCTGCGGAGAAGGGTGCTGGCGCCCCAGATGGACAGAGTGACTCCTGCTGGGGCCAGAAAACTGAAGAGCCAAGGTGATCCCGCTACCAAGCTGCTTGCACAAAGCGGTAAAAAAACACCCGGCAATATTCTGGGACCGAGCAGGAGTATGGCCGCCAATGAGATTCCACTGGCTGGCCAGATCGGGGAAAAAGAATGGGCTTCACCACGAAAAGCCAGTGAAGACGCCCAAGCCGTGAGATAAACAGCCGCTGCAACGGAAAGATTGGCAGCGATTGTCTTCCAAAATAATTTGATGTGGGGGGAGTTAATCATGGCTGGTGCTGCAACTCGTGTGTCATTATTAGATCAGCTAATGAGTTTCTTGGGCATGGGAATCATCCCTTATATTTGCATTTTGAATGTTTGTTTTTCCATCGTTTCTTTTTTTGGTCTCCCAGTATTTCAATCCAGTGAGTTTGCTCATCGTGCGAATTAGGGAGTTCATAGGTGCTCGTTTTTTTGTGAGGATAGGCCTTTTGCTTGCCTTCGGGAGCTTTCTCTCGTCGAGCCTCATGGCGGCGGAGCCTCGGATTGAGGCAGGGGCGCTTGACCCTGTGAAGACGGTTTACAAATCAGAACCATTCTTCGATACGGAGATGATCATCCGGATGATTGCGAATCTCGATGCGCGGCCTAATGGGAA
>CAIWSO010000015.1 GCA_903915315.1 uncultured Spartobacteria bacterium
CGGGGAGCGACTTTGCCAGTGACGCGGATCACGTCCTCACTGCGGAGCTCGTGGGAGCGCTTGGCGGCCTCGGGATTTTCCTCAGGACGGAAAACAACCTGCGTCATGCCCTCACGGTCGCGAAGGTCGATGAAGATGAGTCCGCCATGGTCGCGGCGGGAGGCTACCCAACCGCAGAGGGTGACTTCGTTGCCGGCGTGGTCCGCGCGGAGGGCATTGCAATGGTGAGTGCGATAGGTCATGGAAATCGAGTGGGTCAGGATTGTTCGGTTTTTTTCAGGCAACGGGCAAGCATACTATTGTCGATAGCTTCTTCTTGCCGAGTGGAGAGGTTTTTGAGTTTCACGAGCGGCCATTCCTGGCCGACAACGATAGCTTGGCGGGCACCAAGCAATTCGGCATCTTGAAATTGGCGCCCCACCTTGGCCGGCTTAAGCGAAAAATCGGTAGCGAATCCAAGGTCGCGCGCGGATTGAACGATGCCAAGCGCCTCATTGCGACGCTCCTCGTCAGCGATCACAACGTAAACCTCGCAAGCGGGCGTGGTCGCGGCTTGGAGAAGGGCGGATGCGGCGGGAGTTTCATCAATGAGGTGACCGAGCACCACATCGCCCATGCCGAATCCGATCGCTGGAAGATCGCTCGCCCCGTCACTGAGACCCGCAATAAGCCCGTCATAGCGCCCGCCTCCAGCGAGAGCCCGCAGGTTTTTTGAGCGATCAAAAACTTCAAAAACAACCCCGGTGTAGTAAGCCAATCCCCGCACAATCGAGAGATCCGGTTGCACGAAATCCGAGAGTCCGCGCGCCGCCAAGGCGGCAAGGACTGGCTCGAAAGCGGAAGGGCTTCCAGCGGCGATGAAGGATTTGAGGGCATCCACAGTCAATCCGGTGGGCGCGAGCTTCGCATTCAAACTCTCAGCGGGTTCCCGCTCGAGCTTATCCGCGCAAGCCAGAGCGAGGCGGGATTGGACTTCGTCACAGCCTTGAGCGGCCAGAAAATCCATCCACGCCTTGCGGTCGCTGAGGCGAACGACAAAGTCTTCGGCCGAAAATCCAAAGGCCCGCATGAGATCAATGGTGAGGGCCAGCGTTTCGGCATCGGCTTGTGGGGTTGCGTCACCAATGATGTCCGCGTTGAATTGTAGGAACTCGCGGAGACGACCTTTTTGTTGGCGTTCGTGACGGAAAAAGTTTGAAACGCAAAACCACTTCATCGGCTTGCGGTAGTTTCTTTCGCGTGCGGCAACCATTCGCGCAAGGGTCGGTGTCATTTCCGGCCTCAACGCAACTTCACGGTCTCCCCGGTCGCGAAAGCTGTAGAGTTGATCGAGAATCTCCGCGCCTTCTTCGTTTTTCTTGCGATAAAGCTCGGTGCTTTCGAGCGTGGGTCCGTCAAATTCAACGAATCCATACTTCGTCGCCACCTTACGCCATGTGGCAACCACATAGTTTCTGCGAGCACACTCTTCGGGATAAAAATCCCGGAATCCCGGCAATGCTGGCATCAGTTCCCCTGCCTCCCTGACGAGATAAATGACGTGAATGTAACCATCCCGCAACCATGCCCGTTCCGAGGGTCAGTTGGAAAGCCGCAAAAATTCGGTTTCCTCAGATAAAACATAGCCTCCCTGTGCAGAAACTTGTATGAGTTGGTTTCATTTCATTTCCTGCCCATGGATTCCGCTCCGCCCGATGCCGCCCATCTGACTCACGTTGACCACTACCTTACCGTTGGAAAGGAGTCGGGAGCTTCCGATATCCATCTGAGCGTCAACTCGCCTCCGATCTGGCGCCGTTACGGTCTTTTGGAGCCGATTTGGCAGCAGGCGGAGCCACTCCATCCTGCGCAGACCGAGCAACTCGCTGCCGGATTTCTCACGCCCGAGCAACTCGAGCAACTCGCCACTCGCGGCGATGTCGATTTCGCCTACGCGACGAGTATTGGCCGATTCCGCGCGAGCGTCGTCCGTCAGCGCACGGGTTGTAACATCGTTTTTCGAATCATCTCCGACACCGTTCGCAGCATGGACGAACTCGGCTTGCCTGAGCAACTCAAACTGCTGACCCAGTTTCACAATGGTCTTGTCCTTGTGACTGGCTCGGTCGGCAGCGGAAAGAGTACCACCCTCGCGGCCTTGGTCGATGAGATCAATCGCAACCGCCAGGACCACATCATCACTCTCGAAGATCCGATCGAATACATCATCCCCTCCCGTGGTTGCCATGTCACCCAGCGCGAGGTTCACACTCACACCAAATCCTTCGCCAATGCCCTGCGCGGCGCTCTCCGTGAAGATCCGGACGTCATCATGGTCGGCGAAATGCGCGATTTGGAAACGATTTCGTTGGCTATCACAGCCTCGGAAACCGGTCACCTTGTCCTAGGAACGCTCCACACGAGCAATGCCGCACGCACGCTCGACCGACTCCTGGATGTCTTCCCCACCGATCAGCGCGACCAAATCCGCATCATGGTCAGCGAGTCCCTTCGCGGCATTGTTTCCCAACAACTCATTCCGCGCGCGGATGGATCCGGTCGGGCCCTCGCCATCGAGATTCTCACGAATACCCCCGCTGTCGGAAACGTGATCCGCGAGGCGAAGACATTCATGCTCCCGGGAATTATTCAGACCGGAAAAAAACTCGGCATGAAATTAATGGACGATTCCCTGCAGGAACTTTTCCTCGCTGGCACGATCACCGCCGAGGAGGCCGTCTACCGAGCCGAAGACAAGATGACCATGATGAAAATCACCGGACACCAATAATATGCCTTATATCGACCAGTTTTTTCAGGTTCTCGTGGATAGCGGCGCCTCCGACCTCCACCTCAGTCAGGGTCAACCTCCCAAAGTGCGCCGTCACGGAGAGATCGTGTCCATTCGCGAGGAACCACTCACCTACGAGGAGATGAGCTACATGCTGAGCGAAATCTGCACGCCCGAGCGCTGGCAGCGGTACGAGGAGCATGGTGATCTGGATTTTGCCTACGAAATGAATGAGGAAAATCGTTTTCGCTGCAACTACCTCAAGCAGACCCAAGGATACGGCGCGGTTTTCCGTATCATTCCCACAAAAATCAAGACCCTCGAGGATTTGAAGGTGCCCGAAGTCATCAAAACGTTCGGCCATATGCGGGGCGGCATTGTTCTCGTGACGGGTCCCACCGGCTCCGGCAAAAGCACGACTCTAGCTGCGCTCATCGATTACATTAACACGAACTTTTCCCGTCACATCGTCACGATCGAGGAACCGATTGAATTTGTGCATCGGAATAAAAAATCCATCATCACCCAGCGCGAGGTGCCCGAGCACGCGAACTCGTTTCCCACCGGACTCAAAGCCGCCCTCCGCGAAGACGCCGACATCGTTCTGGTCGGCGAGATGCGCGATCTGGAGACCATCGCCCTCGCCCTCACCGCAGCCGAAACTGGGCTTTTGGTATTTGGAACACTCCACACGAATAATGCGCGGAAGACGGTGGATCGTATGATCGATGTTTTTCCCAGCGACCAGCAATCCCAAGTCAGGACCATGCTCGCGGCCTCGCTTCGCGGCGTCATCGCCCAAATTCTCATGAAGCGACAGGACGGCAGCGGGCGCGTCGCCGTGAATGAAATCCTCATGGTCAACGGCGCCGTCTCAGCCATCATCCGCGAAGGGGCCACTCAAAAATTGCAGGACGCTATCGTGGGCGGAAAAAGCCAAGGCATGCAATTTATGGACGATGCCATTTGGGAACAACTTCTCGCTGGCGTTGTTTCACCCAACGAGGCCTACATGAAGGCGATCGACAAATCCCGCTTCCAACCCTTCTTACCCCCGGAGGATGCCGCTCTGGCGAATGCTGCCGGCGGATCATCAGAAAATCCCGCCGACGCAGCCAAACAAGGTCGATCGCCCGCCACAAAAGGGCATTAAAAAATCGCCCGCTTCGCGGAGGTCAGATTTTTTTACTTTCGCGTGGAGGGATTTGCGACGAGCTTCTTTTCATGCGAGCGCTTGTTTTTTCCATCCTTTTGGCATTATCGCTTGGTGGCTGTGCGTCCATGGAGCTGGCACGACGGGAAAACACGGAAAACCTGCTTTCAGCAGCAGGCTTTGAAATCATCCCAGCGAACACACCCGAGCGCCAAAGGTCCTTGGCTGCCCTCACCCCCTACACGATTGTGCGGAATTTGAACGGCGACGAGGTCCGCTATGCCTATGCCAATCTGGAACAAAATATCCTCTACTCGGGAAATCAGGATTCCTACGCGAAATACCAGCAATTCCGTTTGCAGCAACAAATCGCGAATGCCAACGTCCAAGCGGCCCATTTGAATATGAACGCCGCACACCAGTGGAACGACTGGGCCTGCTGGGGACCGCCCGTGATTATACCCCCACCTCGCCAGTTTCCCTGCCGCTGAGTTGCGCGGGAAAATGATTCGACGGGAGTGGCCCGATTGGTGAAGATTTGGGATTCATGGCCCTATTAAAAGAAAGAGCATTCGAGCGCCTCAGCGATGCCCGTAAATCCGGTCGCCTCGCTCATGCTTATCTTCTCTCTGGTCCTGCTGGATCCGGAAAAGCTTGGCTGGCCACCGAACTTGCCGGGATGATTCTCGGCTTCAACCCAGCTGAAACAACATCCCACGCCGACCTTTATCAGGTCGCTCCGGAATCAAAGTCCCGACGGATCGTCGCCGAGCAGATCCGCACGCTTGAGCACGCGCTGCAAATGAAGCCCCTCCTCGGCATTCACAAAGTGGTGATCTTGCACGATGCCGACCGCATGCAACCTCAGGCGGCAAATGCTTTCCTCAAGACCCTAGAGGAACCACCCGAAGGTTGCCACATTTTGCTCACGACCACACTGCGCGATGCCGTGCTCACGACGATCCTGTCCCGCTGCATTACCGTGCCACTCCTACCACCCACCGGCGTTGTTCAGGACACCAACAACGATGAGGTCGTCGAGGCATTCGTCGCCGCCCTTCTTCAAAAAGGGGGCCCCGACGCTGGCGCTGCGTTGCGTTTCACCAAGTTTTTCCAAAGCCGGGTGAGCGTCCTTCGCGAGCAAGTGACCGGGGAACTCGAAGGTGAGCTCAAAGAACAGGTCAAACACTACCGCGACTCCATGGACAAATCGTGGAAGGATACGCGAGAAGATCAAATCAAAGCTCAAAGCGAGTCCATGGTCGTCCGCGAGCGCCAACGTCTCCTCACCTCGATCAGCGAAGTCCTCGCCAGCGCCCTTCGACAACACGTCCTGCCAGACTTGAATTGCCCGCCAAATGTCCAACGTCTCGCGACCAGCAACGACACCAAATTACTCCTCAAGCGACTTGATGCCCTCGACCGAACCCGACGCCTGCTCTCAGCGGGGGTTCAAGAGTCGCTTGCACTTGAAAGCGGATTCCTCCAAATGATTGCCCCATTATGAAGCGACTTGTTATTAAACTCGGCACCGGCGTCCTTTCCACACCCGCCGGAAAATCCCTCGACTCTTCGCAGTTCACACGGATTTCGGCAGAGATCGCGGCGCTGCAAACGGCGGGCTACTCCTGCATTCTTGTCAGTAGTGCCGCCATTGCCGCTGGCGTTCGGATTATGCACCTCAAGCAGCGCCCAAGCGACCTTCCTGGGAAACAGGCCTGCGCCGCCGCCGGACAACCCGAACTGATGCGACTCTACGCCACCTCCTTTCGCAAGCACGACCTCAGCGTTGCGCAGTTGCTCCTCACTCATGGGGACATTGACAGCCTCATGCATCGCGAAAATGCTCGGAACACTCTCGACCGCCTCCTCGAGCACGGCGTCATTCCCATCATCAATGAAAATGATTCCGTCGCCGTGGAAGAGTTGCGGTTCGGTGACAACGACCGCCTCTCCGCCGAGGTTGCCGTTCTCGCCCAAGCCGACCATTTGATCATCCTCACCAGCGTGGACGGCCTTCAAGACGAGGACGGAAATCGTGTGAAAAAAGTTCAGGATATCGCCAAGGCTTTTCGTCTTGTGCGCTCCGACAAGGGTGAGGAATCAGTCGGCGGCATGAAAACCAAGCTGGAGGCCGTTCGCAAGGCCTCCTCCGCTGGCATCACGGCCCACATTCTCGACGGCCGCAAAGCGGGGCAAATCGAAGCCGCCCTCAAGGGCAAGGACGTAGGGACGACGTTTCCCATTCGTCACAACTCGATCCGATCATGAAATTGCTGGGCGTCACACTCGCTATTGCTCGCAACACATTCACCGAGCTCGTCCGGCAGAAGGTCTTTTATTTCCTGATGATTTTCGCCCTCTTGGTAATCGGAAATTCCGCCTTCATGGCGAAATTCTCGTTTCAGGAACAATTCCAAATGCTGAAAGATATTTCGCTCGGAGCGATGTCGGTTTTCGGCTCGATCATCGCCATTCTGGCTACGGCAAACTTTCTTCCAAAGGATATGGAAGACCGAACGATCTATACCATCCTTGCCAAGCCGGTGCCGCGCTTTAGCTACCTGCTCGGCAAACTCTGCGGTATTTGCAGCTTGTTGGCCGTGTCGATTCTTTTGATGTCCGCGGTATTTCTCGCAGTCCTCTGGATCCGTGAAGGCACAGTCCTTGCCGAGACGCGGGCCCAACTCCAAGGCAGCTCGGCAGAGGAAATCGCCGCAGCCGTCAAGGAGGTGACCAATGCGACATTCCACATCAACCTGATCCCCGGCATCGCGGTGATTTTTTTGAAGTCCGCCCTACTGGCCTCTCTCACCCTTTTCCTATCGACCTTTGCGACTTCGTCGATATTCACTATCCTCATGGCGACCGCTCTCTATTTCATCGGTCACCTCCAGTCCACCGCGCGCGAATACTGGCTTGCAGGAGTCGATGTGCAGTGGTGGTCGCGATTGCTGGCGGCGCTCGTCTCCCTCCTCTTCCCCGACTTGCAGGCCTTCAATCTTACCGATGACATCATCGCTGGCGCCGCTGTGCCTATGGCCGTTTTTGCGGGCACCATAGGACTCGGATTACTTTACATATCTGTCTACTTCTCGCTGGCGGCACTGGTCTTTTCCGATCGGGAGCTATGAACTGGCATAAGCCCCTAGCTCTTGCGCTCGTCTGCCTTTTCGGCGCGGCCATACTGCCGATTCAAACGCGCCTGAACAACGATGCCCGTGCCGCGCATCTCCGCAAAACCGCACTCAACCTGGATCTCCGCGAGCGCATCGGCCAAGCCGGATTTCTAGCTGCCCTGAGCGGATTCCGATCCCCTCTTGCAGCGATACTCTGGATTCAAGCCCACACGGCTTGGGAAAATACCGAGTGGGGCCGGATGGCGGGCATCTTCGACACCGTGACAACCCTTCAGCCCCGCTCCATCCTTTATTGGGATATGTCGGCTTGGCATATGGCATGGAATGCCGCCGTTGCCGCCATGCAAAATGAGAAGCAACCGAGCGAGGCTCTGCGCATTCGCGCCCAGCGTGAGTATTTCCGTCTCGGCCGCGATTTCTTGGAGCGGGGTATCCTCAATAATCCGGACTCCTACCAACTCCGTGTCCAGCTCGGTATTGTTTTTCGCGACAAATTTGAAGACCACTGCGCCGCCGCCGACGCTTTTTTAAAGGCGGCTGCATTGCCGAATGCCCCTTCCTATTGCGCCCGCTTCGCGGGATATGAAATGGCAAAATGCCCCGGACGCGAACGCGAAGCCTACGACCACCTGCGGCGCCTCTACCTTGAGGGCGACAAACAACGCCTCCCCACGCTCATCAACCTTTTGCAAGATATGGAAAAGAGGCTGGATATCCCACAAGGGGAGCGCATAGATTCTCCAACTCAGTCGGACAAATCCTAACTTTCATGCGATTCGCCATTTTCGGAGACATTCATGCCAACCTTCACGCCCTTCAGGCGGTGTTGGCGGATGCTCAGGAACAGTCCTGCACCCACCATGCCTGTATGGGTGACATCGTAGGCTACAACGCCTACCCGAAGGAATGCTTGGATATTATTCGCGAACTTGATTGTCCGGTCGTGAAAGGCAACCACGACGAACTTGCTTCTTTAGAAGGCCCGATCGAAGGGCTCAACCCCTTAGCAGAACTCTCACTCAAGTGGACGCGCGCGCAACTTCCCGAAGAGGATCGCGAATGGTTACGCAATCTCCGCATGCAGCGGCAAGTCCGAGACTTCACCATCGTCCACGCCACCCTCGATACGCCTCAGAACTGGGCCTACATCATGACGCAACTCGACGCGGCGGCGAGCTTCAGCTACCAGCACACGAACTTGTGCTTTGTTGGCCACACCCACACCCCGAAAGCCTACGTTCGTGATGAAGGCGTCCGCACCGAACCCCTCGACGTCCTCTCGATCCTTAAAAAAAACAAATACCTCATTAATGTCGGCAGCGTGGGACAATCGAGAGATGGCGACTCGCGTTCCGCCTATTGCATTTTCGACACGGATACCAATGAGGTGACACTACGGCGCGTACCCTATGATATCAGCGCCGCTCAGAAAGGCATCATCGATGCCGGTCTCCCTTCCAAACTGGCCACCCGCCTCGTAACCGGAAGATAGCTTCCACCTCCGATTCTCCCGTGCCAACCGCACACGCTCAACCGCCCGATTCTCTGCTTTTCATTAAACCAGGATCGATGGGCGATGTGATTCACGCCCTGCCAGTCGCCTCCGCCATTCACCGCGCATGGCCACTCACCCGCATCACTTGGATTCTTGACCCGCGCTGGAGCGAGTTGCTCGATGGGAATCCCGCCATTGCAAAAATTCATCCGTTTCCGCGTCAGAGCTTCCGAGGCCTTGGCGGCGCCATCCGCGCGCTGCGTTGGTATCGCTCACTGCGTTCGCTGGGGACCGATGCCGTACTGGATTTACAATGCCTGCTCAGAAGTGGACTCATGGCTGCCTGCAGCGGCGCTCGAATGGTCGTCGGCCTTGGCGATGCACGCGAGGGCGCCGGTTTTTTCTATTCCCGCTCGGTTCCGGTAAAGAAAGACGAACATGCGGTGAATCGCTATCTTCGCGTTTTGCCCGCTTTGGGGATCGCCGTACCAGAGACCTTGGACTGGGCGATCCCTCACGGACTCCGCCCCGCAGGACTGACGACAAACGAGCCCTACATCGTGCTCCATCCGTTTTCCCGTGGCGAAGGCAAATCCCTCAGCCCTGAATCCATTGGCGCGTTCATCCACGCCTTTCGGGAAAAGTCCACGATGCCCATCGTCCTCGCAGGCGCGCCGAATCCTCTCCCCGACTTTGGTCTAGGTGTGATTGATCTTTTAGGAAAAACCGGCCTGAGTGAGTTAATCGGATTACTGCGTGGCGCAAGTTATCTGGTGAGTGTGGATAGCGGCCCCATGCACTTGGCCGCAGCACTCGGCATC
>CAIWSO010000016.1 GCA_903915315.1 uncultured Spartobacteria bacterium
ATCCTCTGTTTTGGTAAACGGTGCGAATGGCATCGCGATCCTCTTCGACTTGAGAAGGGACGAGGCGTCCGCTCTTCGTGAAGAAAGTGAGGATGTCCTCGGGCTTGGTCTTCATTGCCGCACGAAGATCTTTGGCGAGAACGGAGTCATTTCCCACAAAACTGATCCTCTTGACAATGAGTCGAGGGCCTTCCGTGATGGCAAAAATCAAGCGGGTGCGATTTTTTCCGGGGATATCTTGAAGGCGGTATTGAACGTCTACTTGGGCGTAGTTGCGATCCGAGTAAAGAGTGAGGATTTTCTGGCGGCTGGCTTCGATTTTTTCCTCGTCCACCACGTCGCCAGGTTTCACAGCCACATCACGACGAACACGGGCGAGGGGAATCTGAGAAGTACCTTCGATGAGGACTTCCTCGAGAACAGGGCGACCTTGGAGCAGGACGGTGACTTTGACTCCATCACCGAGGGGTTCTGCGAAAATACGAACATTTGAGACACCGCCAGTCGTGTAGAGGGATCGCACATCCTGCTCGGCGGTGCGCTCGCTGTAAGGTTGGCCAACCTTGGTGGCGAGGTTCGCGAGAACGCGTTCCTTAGAGATGGTTGGGGCCCCGACAGTCTCCACCCCGATGCTTTTCACAATCGGACCAGCGGTCTCCGCAGGATCTTGAGCGATGACGGTGACAAGCGAGACCATCAAGAGCAAAGAAAGAAGGGACGATATTTTGGCGTAGGCAGAACGGAAGATAATCATGGTTTTGGGCGGCAATGCTCGCATCGGCATCGCAAGGGGATCGAAATATCGGATGGCTCGGGATAGGTCAAGGCCCCATTGCGACTTTGCGGAGTTTATGACGCGACCCGCACTTGCTTTCCCGAAGCGGCTAGGTATTCTCACCAACCCTTATTTATTTTATATGAGCAAAAGTATTCTGGATCCCGCACGTATTGCCGACATCGAATTCAGTAACGATGAGATCGCCCGCTACTCACGCCATCTGATCATGCCAGAGGTTACACTCGAGGGCCAGAAGCGCTTGAAAGCCGCAAAAGTGCTTTGCATCGGCACAGGCGGACTGGGATCTCCGATCGGCCTCTACCTTGCCGCCGCCGGCATCGGCACACTCGGGTTGGTGGATTTTGACGTGGTGGATTATTCCAATCTCCAACGCCAGATTTTGCATGGAACCAAAGATGTCGGTCGCAAAAAGCTCAATAGTGCCCGCGACCGCATCAAGGAAATCAATCCCAACGTCCAAGTGGACCTCCACGACGCGCTATTCAGCGCCGAGAATGCTCGGGAGATCGTCGAACCTTACGACATCGTCATCGATGGAACGGATAATTTTCCGACTCGCTACCTTTCCAATGACATCTGTGTTTTTCTGAAAAAGCCAAATGTTTACGGTTCGATCTTCCGTTTTGATGGTCAATGCACGGTTTTTGCCCCCCATCTGGGTGGCCCGTGCTACCGTTGCCTCTACCCCGAGCCACCACCACCAGGAATGGTGCCGAGTTGCGCCGAAGGTGGCGTTTTGGGAGTTTTGCCGGGAATCATCGGTGTCATGCAGGCGATCGAGGCCATCAAGCTCATCGTTGGAATCGGTGAACCCCTCATCGGCCGGTTGGTTCACTTTGACGCACTCAAGATGAAATTCCGCGAGTTCAAGATTCGCAAGGATCCGACCTGCCCGGTTTGCTCAGAAAACCCAACGATCACCGATTTGATCGATTACGATCAGTTCTGCGGTATTCCCCAGGCGCGAGCCGAGGAGGAGGCCGAAGCTCCCGTTCCCGAGATCACCGTCGAGGCGCTCAAGGCCCGTATTGATCGTCAGGAAAAGTTTGTCCTTCTTGATGTGCGTGAACCCTACGAATGGGATGTGGCCAAGATTCCCGGCTCGAAGCTCATTCCTCTCGGCGAGTTGGCTTCGCGCATGAGTGAACTCGATTCCGCTGACGAAATCGTCATTCATTGCAAGGTCGGTGTTCGCAGCGCCAAGGCGGTGAGGGAACTCCAGAAGGCCGGCTTTTCCAAGCTCCTCAATGTCGAAGGCGGTATTATCGCCTGGGCGGAGCGAGTCGATCCTTCCGTTCCCAAATACTAGGACGAACCCGAGCTTAGGATGCCCACACCTGAATACAGTTCGCTGTTTATTTGTCCACAGACGGGCAAAAAGCTTAGACAAGCTACAAGCGAGGAGTTGGAGTCACTCCGAGCTTCAGGCGAACAAAATCTCGATGCGGCATGGATCCGCTCGGATCTCGCTGTTGCCTATCCTGTGAGAAAAGGGATCCCCCTGCTTGTGCCGGGGGAGGCCATCCCGCTCCAATCGAAGCCGCCCACGCCCAAAGAGAATTTATCCCATGACTGAACTCGAACGCATTCGCCACTCCGCCGCGCACGTCCTCGCCACTGCCATTCTTCGCATTTGGCCTGAGGCCCAGTTTGCCGCAGGGCCACCCGTGGATACCGGTTTTTATTACGACGTGGATCTTCCCCACCGCATTACTCCCGAGGATTTTTCTCGTATCGAGGAGGAGATGAAGCGTGAGATCAAAGCGAACCTTCCCTTTGAGCGCGTGGAAATCTCCCGCAGTGACGCATTGGCGATGGCCGAGCGTGGAGAACTCGCTTCCCTTACTCCCCGTAATACGGCTTCCCGCTTCAAGCTCGATATCCTTCAAAACATTCCCGAAGGCGAGACGATCACGATCTATCGCAATGGCGAGTTCACCGATCTTTGTGCGGGGCCCCATGTGATGCGCACGGGAAATATCGGAGCCTTCAAGCTCACCCATGTTGCCAGCGCCTACTACAAAGGGGATGAGAATAATCCCCAGCTCCAGCGCATCTATGGCACGGCTTTTAAAAACAAGACGGAGATGGAGAAATACTTCACCATGCTCGAGGAGGCAAAGAAACGCGACCACCGCAAGATCGGTCGTGAGCAGCAACTCTTCCATATCGACGAGTCGGTCGGGCAGGGATTGATTCTCTGGACACCCAAAGGCTCCATCATTCGTCAAGAATTGCAGGACTTCATCGGCGGCGAACTCCGCAAACAAGGCTACAGCCAAGTTTTCACTCCTCATATTGGACGTTTGGGGCTTTACCAGACCTCTGGACATTTCCCTTATTACGCAGAATCCCAATTCCCGCCTCTCATTGACCGCGAGACACTGGCTGATCTTTCTGCGGAGGGATGCTCGTGCGCGGATCTCTCCAACCGTGTCACTGCTGGCGAGATCGATGGCTATTTGCTCAAGCCGATGAATTGCCCGATGCATATCAAAATTTTTGATTCGCAGCCACGGAGTTACCGCGACCTTCCTGTTCGTTTGGCCGAATTTGGCACTGTTTACAGGTGGGAACAGAGCGGAGAACTCAACGGCCTCACACGTGTGCGCGGATTCACGCAAGACGATGCTCATCTTTTCTGTACGGAAGAGCAGGTTTCCTCCGAGATTCTCGGCTGCCTCTCGCTTGTTCGTACCGTTCTTTCGACATTGGGAATGACGGATTACCGCGTTCGTGTTGGGTTGCGCGATCCGGATTCCAATAAATACACTGGCGACCCCGCAAATTGGGACAAGGCCGAGACCGCCTGCCGCGAGGCGGCAAAGACGCTCGATGTTCCCTTCACCGAGGAACCCGGCGAGGCAGCCTTCTACGGACCAAAGATCGACTTTGTGGTGAAAGATGTGCTCGGTCGCGAGTGGCAGTTGGGTACGGTTCAGGTCGACTACAACCTTCCGATCCGTTTTGGCTTGAAGTATGTCGGCAGTGACGGCAAGTCCCATGTGCCTGTCATGATCCACCGTGCGCCATTCGGTTCAATGGAGCGTTTCACCGGAGTTCTTATCGAGCATTTCGCGGGTAATTTTCCGCTCTGGTTGTCACCCGAGCAGGTGCGCGTGCTGCCGATCAACGACGACCCCGTCGTAATCGAGTATTGCGACGCGATTGTTTCCTCGCTCCGAGGAGAAGGGGTTCGATGCGAGCGCGACACCTCGCCGGATAGCGTCAATGCGAAGATCGCCAAAGCCGAGCAGCAAAAGGTTCACACTATGTTCGTCGTCGGTAAGCGGGATGTAGAAGCTGGAAATGTGAGTTTGCGCGTTCACGGCAAAGGTAACTTGGGGGCAAAAAATAAAGACGAGGTGATGGCCGAAATCGTCTCAGCCATACGAACCCGCCAAGCCTAAATTCGTTCCGCCGTGGGCATCTCCAAAGAGTGCTCGGCTTGCTCTGTTGACTTCGGTTGTCAGGGATAAGTGCAGCGTTATTTTCTGGATACGAAGTCAGGTTGCCAAATGGGGATACAGCCTTTCCATTTCGGCAACCGAATGGGCGGCGGTCTCAAGTGCGATTGGCAAAAACTCTTCTTTTTGGCCGTGGGGCTGGGCGCACTCCATCCAAGACTTGAGTATCATTCCAAGTCGCAGCAGTCCTGCATTTGAGGCATAGCCGAAAATTTTGTGCAAATATTCATCGGTATCATCCAGCGATGACGAGCTCAGTTTTGTGAGGTCTTCTGGGAGAGTCTGCCGAATTCCGCGCCAGATATCGTGCTGTAGAACGGACATTTCTTTGTCGAGCATGGGACTAAAAAGTTCCACGCTTATTTCTGTGTCGACCAATGGAAACTCTAAGTATAGGGCGCTATCCACATCCCCAAAATAACCGTATTCCAAAACAAATATAGAGGGGATCGAACCCCAGTTGGAATCGCAGCGCGAGGGCCCATTAGGGTGAATACCCAAGTGATGCCGATCGCATGAATCGCTACAAGTTTGGACATGAGTACCGTTCGTAAATCGATATGAAAACGCCTTTCCGCGTTTCCGCATCCAATCAAAAAAATCTCATCGTGAGGTTGCCTTGGTTTTTGCTCCACTGAGCTCGACTGGTCATGAAAAATCGAGGCAAAGACCGGCAATGGCTTCGATGGTTGCCCACGCGCCCAGAGGTTGCCGTTTCCACGGGAGTTGGGATCTTGGGTCTCGGGATCTGGTTTATTGTCCGAAACCTGAAGAAGGGGCCACATTCGAGTAACCCCTGCGAACTGCAGGAATGTGATCTTCATCAAGCTCTCGAGGCGGAGAGGGCATCCAACCTAGCGAAGGGGGAATTCCTAGCCAATATGAGTCATGAAATCCGGACGCCCATGAATTCCGTGATCGGAATTTCCCATCTGCTGCTGGATACCGAACTTTCGGAATCGCAGCGCGACTACGTTGACAAGATTCTGACTTCCGGAACCGCGTTGCTGGGGGTTTTGAACGATATTCTCGACTACTCCAAGATCGAGGCGGGGGAACTGAAAATCGATCGGGTTCCATTTCAAATATCAGATGTTTTACGGAAATGTGGCGCCCTCTTTTCCGTTCTCGCTGAAAGCAAAAATCTTCAACTTCGTTTTGAGGTGTCAGACTCGGTGCCGGAGACAATGGTTGGCGACCCCTTGCGACTATTGCAGGTCCTCAATAACTTAATTGGAAACGCCCTGAAATTTACCGAACGCGGTACGATAGAGGTGATCGTCGAATGCCTCGAAGACATTGGCGATGATCACACGCTGCTAGTCCGCGTTATTGACACCGGAATCGGTATGAGCGCATTCGATCAGGAAAGGATTTTCGCACCTTTTCGACAGGCTGTGAGATCCCCAATAGAACAGTTTGGGGGAACAGGGCTAGGGCTTAGCATAAGTAGGCAGTTGGTCGGTTTGATCGGTGGTGAGATGGGGGTGAAAAGTCAGCCCGGCCAAGGGAGCGAATTCTGGTTCACTGCACGGCTCGGAAAAAAGAAGGGGCACGCAGACGGAAATGCGGACGCGGTCGGAACAATGGAAAGGGATAAAATCTCGCGCCTAGGCCGCCTAGGCACACTAACGGAAGCGATCCGTGGGGCCAATATTCTCGTGGTCGATGACAATGCGATCAATCTCCTCGTGACGAGTGTTTATCTCCGTAAAATGGCTCTGGGAGTCACATCGGTTCGCCATAGCCAGGAAGCGATAGCAAAGACAAAGCAGATCCGTTTTGACGCGATCTTGATGGACCTTCATATGCCCGACATCGATGGGTTTGAAGCGACCTCGCGGATTCGTGGGTATGAAGCGAAAACGTTTCCCAATAATGGCGAAGTCCCGATCATCGCGCTGACGGCATCAGCAATGCCAGTAGATATGCAGAGGGCTTTTGCGGCAGGGATGAACGATCATGTGGAAAAACCGATCGACCCCTTTCATCTCGCAGGTGTTCTTGTGAAATGGATTCCTGTGAATGTGACGAAAGGAGTCCTCGAATGAGCGCTGTCGGCTTAAACTCTTGTCGATCCCAAAAGGCAAAAAAAGCTCCTCGGTATTTTCTCATCCCAACTTCACGCTTCGAGTTGGAATATTCGGTGAAGGCGGAGAAGCTCGATCACAGCTTGGACTTGGGGTTTCAATCCCTTCAATACGACCTTGCCTGTGTCTTCTGGAAAGCGGCGCAGAATACTCAGAAGGGATCCGACTCCAGAACTGTCGATAAAATCGACATTCGTCATCTCGATTTCGGCATGGACCAAAGAGTCGTTCCAAAGCGCTCCGATCTGCTGCTTAAACTCGGGAGACCCGCTCGCATCGAGGCGCGGCCTGAGGATTTTGAGTCGTACGGTTCCCCCATCAGTGTTCGCATCAAAAAAAGTTTCCATAGGTTGACAACGTATATTCGGACCTGTGGTGAAAGCAAATGGGGCACCCCTGAAATAGACTTAGGTGTTTCCCTGCCATGAAAACCGAAAATGATATTGTGGATTATCGAATGAGGCTCTCAACCGGCCGGGGCAGGATCATGGAGGGCTTTCGTTTGATGACAAAACTGACTTTGTGGAAGGGTGTCGTTCTTTTTTCCTACGGGCTTAAGAGGATCATTGATATCGCGGCTGCATCAGTCGCATTGACTCTGGGAAGCCCCCTTTTCGCGTTAACCGCCATCCTCATTAAATTTGAGGATGGTGGTGCTGTTTTCTTCCGTCAGGAACGAGTCGGTTACAGGGGTAAATGTTTTGGGATGTATAAATTTCGATCGATGCGCTCTCAAGCTGAGTCGGAAACCAAGAGCCTCGAAAAGCAAAATGAGATGCAGGGGGGAGTGATATTCAAAATGAAAAACGACCCCCGCGTCACGCGTGTTGGGAAGTTCATTCGGAAGTATTCGATCGATGAGCTTCCCCAGTTTTGGAATGTTTTGGTGGGGGATATGTCGCTGGTGGGACCGCGTCCCCCCCTCCCAAAAGAAGTGGAACTATATCTTCCTGACGAGCGTCAGCGCCTCCTTGCCAAACCTGGCCTCACATGCACATGGCAAGTGAGCGGAAGAAGCGAAATCGACTTTCGAGGACAAGTCCGCCTCGACATTGAATACATCCAGTCCATGAGCACTCTCACCGATATAAAACTTCTGATCATGACAGTGCCGGCGGTGCTGCTGGGAAAGGGGGCGTATTGAGTGCGGGTTGGAGTCTTCTGGCTCCAGACTGGTGCGAGGTCGATGCTGTTTGGAAAAATCCGCTGCCGTTCATCCTTTGGCCGGTCTGTGGAAAACCATTGTTAGCCCACTGGCTCGATGAGGCGCTGCGCCAAGAAGCAAGTCCTGTCACTATTTACGCAACGGATCGTCCCCACCTCATCAGGGCATGGATTAACCGAGGGAATTACTGGTCGAATCAAATCCACGTGCGAGTCGGTGGAGATCGAGTTGAGAGCAATGTTACCTATACTATGGATTCTCTTCCGGGTTATGAGGTTTTTGATTCTGTATCGGATGGCCATAGGCTTCTTGAACATTGGTTCGCTCTTCATGTTCATGAGATCCAGGAAAGGAAGCCCACGCGTTTTCAAATTGATCGAGAGATATCACCGGGGGTTTGGGTGGCTCCAGGGGTCGTTATTGACCCCTTAGCACGATTGATTCCCCCTGTTTGGATCGGACGTCGAGCACGCATCGGACCGCATTGCCGCATTGGTCCGAATGCGTTTATCTCAACTCGCTCTGTTCTCGATGAGGATGTCGAAGTCATTGACGCAATTATTTGCGAGGACACCTACATTGGTCGCCACACACGACTCGATCGAAGCATCGCCAAAGGCGGGCTACTTCTGAATTGGAAGCTCAAAGCATCAGCAAACATTCTCGATCACTTTGTCATGGCCGACTTGGCTACTTCAAAAAACCAGGCGGGAATCGGTGAGCGTATTCTGGCGCTGCTGCTTTGGATTCCTTTTACGCTAGTGGCCCGTTTTATGAATGGGGGGGATACTCCTGCATTCAGGGACGTGACAGATGGAAGGGGGGGGCTGCAGCGACTGAGGATCTGGCCGCGCGGGCCGATTCTCATACGCCGCGCAGAATGGCTCTACGCCGTTGTGGCAGGGCGTTTGAGGATAGTTGGGGTATTGCCACGTAGCGATGCCGATTGGGACTCGCTTCCAGCCGAAACCCGAGCCTTGTTAGAAAATGCTCCGATGGGCGTTTTAGCGCTCTCGGATTTATACGGGCGTCACAATACTTCCGATCCCGTCGAATGGATTCATGCTGCATATCAAGCGGGAGCACCCCAAGGCGTCGGGCAACGTCAGGCCAAGAGATCGGCGGCGACCATAGCCATGAGGATTCCTATCGAATGAATTCTGAAATCAGCTGCAGATTTGAGCTTTTGAACGCGCAACTGCAGGAGGTCGAAAAAATTTCAGCCCAGATTCTGGGATTTATGGGTGACCAAGGGGTATCTGATGGCGTTTTTCTCTCCCAAATCGAACTCGCAACGACGGAGGCCATCAATAATGCCATTGAGCATGGATGCTGTGGGAGTGACAAAAAACAGGTCAGCGTGACTGTTACGCTCACCGCATCCGATGTCCTCCTAGAGATCGCTGATCCATCAAGTTTTACCGGCCTTTCGAATGAACCATCCCTGCCGATCAATATGATGGCGGAACGAGGCCGAGGATTATTCATCATAGCGCAATTCACCGACAAAGTGGTGCATGAAAACCGAAACGGTAGACACGTCTTGCGGCTTCAGAAATCCCTGCCGTCCGGATTCTCTCGAAGTGAAATGGGATACCAAAATCGCACGCTTTCCAAAATGACGGAAGAACTTGGGGCTAGTTATGAAATGATTAGTGCGCTTATTGGCCTTAGCGAGCTTCTTGCCGAGGCTAAGGATAAAACGGATTTTCTCAAAATGGCGCTCCATCGTGTGCTGGAATTAACCGGAGCCGATGCCGCCTATTTGCGTACAAGTTGTGATGCGGGTTTAGTTTTGGAGGGATTCGCTGGCGAGCTCAGCGTCAATATTCCGACTTTGTTGCCAATCGGAAAAAGCGGAATCGAATCCAGTGTCTTTCTCACAGGCAAGGAAATCACAGTCCAATCGGATTTGAGCGGGAGCATCAAATCCATGCTGAAAGCCCCTCTTTGCGAGCAGTGTCGGGCTAGTTTGGCTAGCGCTTTGATGGAAAACGATCCTCTCACTGAGGCGGTTCAGGCAGCATTTGTGACACCGATTCTCTATAAAACTGAGCGACGCGGCATCCTTGTGTTGGCCCAGTCGAGCAAGAATCGCTCCTTCTTTACGGCCGTTCAGATGCAGGTTGCCCGAGTAGCGGGGGAATACTTAGGAATTGCCTCTTCGATCAATGAACTTCAAGAGAAACGTGAGAGCGAACAACGTGCTCTTCGAGAACTCGAGATCGCAGCGGGCATCCAGATGTCTCTCATGCCACGGGAATTCCGTCTTTCAGAAAAACTCGATGCATTTGGATTGTGTCAGCCAGCTCACTCGGCGGGAGGAGATTACTTTGACTTTATTTCTTTGGATGATGGATCGGTTTTCGTGATTTGTGCCGATGTGATGGGCAAGGGGCTGTCGGCTGCCCTTTTTGCAAATATGCTAAGAACGAATATTCTGGCGTTCTCCGGGAAGGCATTGGATCCGGGAATGCTACTCACGGAAGTGAATGCACGAATGTTTTCAGATCTGAGCCGGTTGGATATTTTTATTACGGCCTTCTGTGTCTGGATTTCCGCAGATGCAGGAACCATTCATCACGCGGGAGCTGGTCACCCAGCCGGAATTTTGCGCCAAAAAATGGGAGCGATATCGACACTGCAATCACGTGGACTTCCTTTGGGGGTTTTGAAGGATGCGATCTATGAGACGCGGAAGATGGATTTTGAAAGGGAGAGCAGTCTTGTTCTCTTTAGTGACGGGATTTCCGAAACAAGGGACCAGTCAGGAAATTTTTTTGGAGATGAGGGGATTTTAGCCGTGGTGGAGAGCAATCCCGATCTATCAGCGGAATTCTTGGTCAAAGGGATCGTGGATGCTGTTGACCAGTTCAGCGGGAATGCGCCGCTAGTGGATGATAGGAGCATTCTTGCCGTTCTGAGAAAGGCCTAAAGGATCAATTCGATTTTTAAGAAACCCATGAAAAAAACCATCCTTCTTATTGATGATGAAGAACACATTCTTCGTTTGCTGCAATTTGTACTTAGGCCCATTGACGCCATCTTGCAGGTAACAAGAAACGGCATGGAGGCGCTGGCGTATTTGGTGAAAAATCCCGTTGCGGTCGCCCTTCTCGACTACTCCCTGCCGGGAATGAATGGGCTCGAGACGCTCCAGCAGATTCGCTCGCTTAAGGAGGGGGGAGATATCAAGGTCATTATGCTAACCGCACGCGATCAGACTACGATACGGGCGGAGGCGAAGGGGTTGAATGTAGAGGCTTTTTTGACAAAGCCATTCAGCCCAAGCGACCTTGCGCGCAGGGTTCGAGAGTTGGTTGAACGCCCCTCCTAATCGGGCTTTTTGAAGTAGATATTTTCCATACGATATTCCTGCAAACCGACGCGGAGCCTATCCCAGTCGAGGATGGAAAGGGGGCGGTGATTGGTTAGGGACAGGGGTGATTGCTACCAAATTTCGGAAATGCCATTCTTTCCAGGATGCTCAAACATTTGTCCGTTCGTTGAAACTCAGAAAACAAGATGAGTGGAGAAAGTTTTGTAGAGGCACAATGCAGCTGACTGGCTTCGGAAACAGCCCACTGCCGCCCTGAAAGTGCAAAAATAGCGAAAGGCCCGAAAACTCGGTGAGAGACCAATTGTTGATGGTTTGAAAATGATGACGCATCCAGGCAGGCTTGGCGCTCTTGGAGAGGGACAAAAGTCCTCTGGAAAATATTGCAAAAATATTTTTGATACCCCCGTAGATGTCCTACCAGTGTTGCTAGGTTTGCTGGCGAAATGATCAAACATATCCTTCGCTTTATCCCAAACTTTCCACCAGTTACGCGCAACTCGTCACACCAACTGAGCGTTACAGTAGGAACCGCTTCGCTCATCTTAAAACTTAAAAAGTTAATTGATGAAACTAAATTTCACCCTTCGGGCTGCCTTCGGCAGTCTTTCTCCGCTTCGCTCCGATTCTTAAAACTTAAAACTTGGACTATCCATCCTCAAAACCGCTTTCAGCCTGTGTTCATCAAGCAGGAGGAATTTGTTTTTTGCGAGCGGACCCATCGCAATCACCTCCCGCATTGAATGGGGCGGCCAATCTCATCGCCTCTCTCGATTTCAGTCAAAAAAACACCGTTAAGCTTCGATGAAAAAGCATCAATCTCAGGAAAAGAGATATCGCGTTTACGTGAATCAGCGTCCGCACCTTCCTGCCCATGCTGGGCGCAAACTTTTCTTTGAGGCCAGCTCCCACAAAGAGGCCGTCATCTTTTCTGAAAAACTCGTAGGCACCATGGTCGAATGGTTTTTGGAGGATTACCGATTTTATGGCTCGAGGAACCACGACGTCATAGAAACGCTGCGGAAGTTTGTTGTGAACTTTTGGATCGAGTCGGTGGACGATGCTCCTGTACCGGCTAAGTCTTTTTGCGCGAAGAAACATGCTGCAAAACTCTTGGAGCCCCACCCGCATATCCTCGCCAAGGTCGCACCCCAGATTTTCGGATTCCAAGCGTAAACTAAGCCCGTTCGATGTCATCTATTCACCCCCAAAAACTCTCAACCGTGTTGAGAGAATTGCACCCTCAGGCAGCAGATTTTTTCAAGCACATCTACTCGCTTGAATTTCGCGGTCTTCCTGCCGAACACGACGAAGCCGACCTCCACCCCAAGCCATGGCCATTGTTTCTCCAAGCATAGGCAACTGGGACCAGACTTGGCCCACACCAACCAAGAAACAACCGAAAATTAAGAAGGGTCCATGACACCAAACCATCATCTATTTCAGCCCTCGCGAAATGAACCCGAATGTCATTTATGATTAACTGATGTTTTATGCGCATAGAAAAACCCGCTCGACCCGCTTGTTAAGGAACTCTAGAATCGATCAAATTAGGTC
>CAIWSO010000017.1 GCA_903915315.1 uncultured Spartobacteria bacterium
ATCGATCGTGTTTCAAGGTTAGTGGATCTCAAGCCAAAGGGAGGAGCTTCCGCATCAACGCCGCCAGCAGCGGCCGCCGCACCCGTTGCGCCTGCGGCTCAAGCCTCTGGTCCTAAAAAGCAAAAATCTGTCACCGAGGCCATCAAGGTCCTCATTGTGGAGGAATACCCAGCCATCATTGAGTCGATTACCAAAGCCGTGTCCAAGATCGGTTGGAATGTCGTGGGTTGCGCTAGCCCCGCCGAAGCCTTACCACACGTGGCCGCAACTGTGCCTCCGAATGACACGCCAGACGTCATTCTCATCAGCTTGGCTTTTCCCAACAAGGCAGCGCTTTCGTTCTATGCCAGCGTTCGCTCCAATCCTCAGTTGAAGACAGTTCCAGTGATGGGCCTTTGCGTGAAAACAGCGACCTTCGAGCAAAACGATGCGAAGGAGACGGGCTTTGCTGGGTCCATTACCAAGCCCCTCGATCTCGTGGAGCTTCCTGATCGGTTGGTTCGTGCGATGAATCTCGACAATACGCCTCTTTTTTACAGTTCGGAAGGCGACGTTCAGATCTTGAGTATTTCCCAAGATTTCAGCGATACAGGTTCAGTGGATCTTGTTCGTTATTCCCGCCCGAAGTTAGCTGGTTTTGTGAATGCCGGCTATGCTAAGCTCATCATGGATCTCAGCGGTGTCAAAAAATTTGAAATTCCGCTTCTTCGAGCCGTTGCGTCGATTCTCAGCGAGTGCAATAGCCTCGATATCGCTTGGCGCATTGTGGGATCGGATGACGATGTTTCGACGCTACCGACGGTTCTTTCAACGAACCAGAAAGTTGCCGCGCTTAAAGATATTCCGAGTCCATTCCAAGGTAAGAGCTCCGTTGATGTCTTCCCGACACGGGCGGCGGCTATTGGATCGTTCTAACTTTTAAGTGATCTTCGATGGGGGCTGCGTATTTTCCCGATTTGTTGTTTACATTCGATTTATCGGGCAGTTAGTATTTTAAGCATCACCCCCCCTTAATGAAGATTCTAGCTGTTGATGATTCTTGTCTCATTCGCCGTATTGTAGAGTCCACCGCATCGGTTCTTGGTGCCCAGTGTGTACCTGTATCCGATGCTAAACTGGCTTTGCGTACCTTGGAAGCGGACCCATCTGGATTTTCCTTGGTTTGCATCGATTGCAACACGCCCGATAGCCATGGGTTCCAATTTCTCACCGACATGCGCGCCGACGAGCGTTGGTTGGCGCTCCCAGTTCTGATGTTCACGCCTGGCGGGAGTCGCGATGCGATGCTCGAGGCCATCAAGGCGGGGGCGACCGCATTCATGCCCAAGCCCTTTGTGAAAAGAGAACTTCAGGAAAAAATGTTTGGTTGTTTAGGTTTGGGTTCGCTCCTGCGCTGAGTTTTTTCGGTTTCTTTTCATTTACTCGGCGGGTGGAAGAAAATATCACGCTGGGATGTCAAATTCGCTCGTGAAGGTCGGTATCGTTCAAAACGCTTGCACCATCGACGTGGAAGCCAATCTTGCCGCCGCTTTGCGGGGGATCAAAGAAGCCGCAGCGAAGGGGGCGAATATCATCTGTCTTCAGGAGCTTTTCATGTCGGTGTACTTCTGCCAGATCGAGGATCACAAATATTTCAGCCTCGCAGAATCGATCCCCGGGCCGACGACAGACTTGTTCCAATCTCTCGCTCGTGAACTTGGGGTGGTGATCATTGCCTCTCTCTTCGAGCGTCGCGCTCCCGGACTCTATCACAACACGGCGGTCATTATCGACGCGGATGGATCTTTTTTGGGAAAATACAGGAAGATGCACATTCCCGATGACCCTCTCTTTTACGAGAAGTTCTATTTTACTCCTGGGGATCTTGGGTTTCGGGCATGGGAAACGAAGTTCGGTCGCATCGGGGTCTGCGTTTGTTGGGATCAATGGTATCCTGAAGCGGCTCGCCTCACGGCTCTCCAAGGGGCGCAAATTTTGTTCTACCCGACCGCGATCGGATGGCATCCCTCGGAGAAAGCGAAATACGGCGAGCGTCATCATTCCTCATGGGAAACCGTTCAGCGCGGACATGCCATCGCCAATGGGTGCTACGTCGTTGCCCCGAACCGCATCGGCCATGAGGCGCCGGATGGCGGGGATGGGATCGAATTCTGGGGGCAAAGTTTCGTAGCGGATCCATCAGGTCAGATCCTTGTGCGGGGTTCGGTAGATCAAGCCGAGGTGCTCGTGGTCGAGGTCGATCTGGAGGTCGTCGATACCCAGCGCACGCATTGGCCATTCCTGCGCGACAGGCGCATCGATTTTTACGGCGATATCACGCGGCGTTTCATAGACTGAGTTTCATGCGAATCAATCAAGCTGTTTTTGAGCGGAGCCATCCTGACATTGCCCACTGCCCCGTCGATGAGGTGCCGGAGTTTGCCTTCATTGGTCGATCCAACGTAGGCAAGTCCTCGCTTCTCAATCTACTGGTCGGTAAAGCGGGTCTGGCGAAGGTTTCCCAGACGCCTGGACACACGCGCCTGATTAATTTTTTTAAAATCAACGGGCAATGGCGCCTTGTCGATCTACCCGGCTATGGCTACGCCAAAGTGGCGAGGGACAACCGCGCCAAATTCGA
>CAIWSO010000018.1 GCA_903915315.1 uncultured Spartobacteria bacterium
AAAAGAGCATCCACCTCGACGGGATCACCTCCGTTTTTCAGAAGATAGGCGCTTAGCTCGCGGTAGAGCCCATGTGACATCGGAGAAAGCGGAATTTCCCGGCGAGCCAAGTTGATGGCATCGCCAGTCTTCCCTGCAAAGTCGAGTTGGCGCATCTCTTGAAGAACCGCAGCGGCCCTGTAAGGCGGAAAAGGAGGAAGTGAGAACCACTGAGCACCGACCAAAAGCACTCCGAGCGTAAAAATAGCCCCGCCGCCGACAGCAAAAATCCCTCGCTGCACGACCCACTGGGCATTTCTTTCTGTCCGATGACCTGTTGGGCATCCGAAAGCCAACCCCGCCAGCACCAGAATCCACCATCCCAACTCGACTCGGTGAATCGGCACATCAACCAGACCGTGCAAAATGGCGACTAGTAACCCGCAGATGATACCCCAACGCAAAGACCAAGTCGGACTCCCGCGAAGGTCTCGCATGTCCCTCAGCAAAATTCCCAAAAGGAGTAAAACGCAAAGCAGACAAGGTAAACCGGATTCCGCAGCAATCATTAGCCAGTCGCTTTCAGGATGCAGGGCTACCGCCTCCCTTATGCTTTTGTCGGCATATGAGGGGTAGACGTAGGCATATGATCCGAGGCCCGTTCCCGTGAAGGGATAATCCCAAATCATTCGTGCCGTATCGTAAAATATCTTGGACCGCATATCCGAGAAAGCCGACTCTCCCGCTGGAGGCGGCGCAGGTTCCTCGGCGCCGATCTCGACCTGCTTGCTTTGGATACCAACCATCTCAAGGATTCGCAGCTTGGAACCCCCAGTTCCTGTAAAAAAGTAAATGAGCAGAGCGATCGCGATCGCCACAGACGATACCAACAAAGGAATCGATCGGTGACTTTGTCCCAATGCCAGCACCCAGATCACCGCGCCTACGAGAAGAAAAACAACACCCGCGCGCGACGACGAATGAAACAACAGCGCATAAACACAAAGGGCCAAGGCTCCTACCGCGAGCAAAAACACCCCCATTTTTTTCGTGGACCAAGCCTGGCGAATGACCCCCAGTGCCAAAATGCTACCCGTGACCAGAAGAGATGCCGTGTGGTTGCGATTGGGGAAAAAACCAAAATCCGGTGGCGCCCACATCCCTTTGTCAAAGAAGGGATATTCCCATCCCGTCATTTTTGCATAGAGAGCCACCCCCGCATACGCTCCGCAGAAAAGCGTCCCCAAAAGGGCCAGATAGATTTTGACATTCGAACGCAAGGGATGCCCGACAGAAAAAAGGCCGATCAATAAAGTCGCAGCCAAAATAATAAGCCAATACCCAGACTCGCGCGGCACCATCGTCACCAAAGGCAAGGAAGGCAATACTTGAAAATCCTGCAAGGCCATACGCCATGCAGGCACGGAAAACCATGATTGCGGAAGCAGTGAACTCGAAGCGCAAAGCAGGATGCCGCCGGATAAAATCCAATACCGCCAAGGCACGATCCGGTTCGGTGACAGAAAAATCATACCCGTCCCAGCCACCATCAAAAATATCCCGGTCGCTCCCTGCCTTATAGTTCCGGCAAGAAATACGGCCACCATGGCGCCAAGAATCAAAAGCCCTTGGACCGCAATAGAGCGTAAAGGGGTACGAGATTGATGCTGGGTTGATCCGCTGGACATGGATTGACGCACACCCAAAGGCGGCACTGAGAAGATTCCACTGCTGGGGGTTCCGCTCAAGAAGGAAAAGATGTGAATAACTTGTGAAATAAAATCTCCCCCACGGAAGTTTATCAACAACAGCTTTGTGAATGACTGTGAAAAAGATTACGTAAGAGAAATGACATTGAGCGAAATCCAACAGGTACTGGCGAATCTGCAGGCATCTCCGACACGAACCCTCGGACAGAATTTTTTATATGATCAGAATCTGGCCCAGAGGATCGTGGATCTCCTCGATATCCAACCGGGCGATCACATCGTGGAAATCGGTCCCGGGCTTGGCGCGCTGACCTGCTTCCTCCAACGCCCAGATATCCGACTCACGCTGATCGAAAAAGACGACCGTCTCATCGAGCACTTGCGACAAACATACGAGAGTGGAACAACGCGCGTGTTCCACGCAGATGCCTTGGAATTTGATCTCCGTAAACTATGGGGTCAAGGACCGGTGAAAGTGATCGGCAATCTGCCTTATTACATTTCCACACCACTCATTGCAAAATACGCCTCCGCCCTCTCACCCGCATCAAAGCTCGTTCTCACACTCCAACTCGAACTCGCGCAACGATTGGGAGCCAAGAGTGGAACAAAGGAATACGGAGCCATGACTGTTTGTGTTGGACGACGTTGGGATGTTTCATTCGAGCGCAAATTGCCCGCCTCTGTTTTCTATCCCAGACCCAAAGTGGATTCCGCCGTGATCACTCTCCAACGGCGAGACCGAGAAAGCGTTTCCGCACTCAATGAATCGCGATTTGAATCGCTCGTGCGTCGGGGATTTTCGGAACGCCGCAAACAACTCCGTAAAATGCTCCCAGAACTGAAGCCGGAATGGGATGCCCTGACTTCGAAATTGGGACTCCCCCCCACCGTCCGAGCCGAGGAATTGTCGCTCAAAAAATGGGAACTTTTGGCAGCCATGACTTCCCCTGCACAGGCCCAGCACCCAGAGGAACTCTTCGATGTGGTTGACGAGCAAGATGTCGTCCTCCGCCCAGAGACAAGGGACGTGGTCCATGTGAATAACTTGCGCCACCGTGCCGTTCACATGCTTCTTTTCAACTCCAAGGGAGAACTTTTCCTTCAAAAACGCTCCATGTGGAAGGATCGAAACCCCGGACTCTGGGACTCTTCCGCCGCAGGGCATGTCGATTCGGGTGAGAATTATATTCAGGCCGCCCATCGTGAACTCCAAGAAGAACTCGGCATTGCTCCCCCCGAACTCGTGAGTTTTGGTCGACTGACTCCCTCTCCAACGACGGGATGGGAATTCATCGAACTCTATCGCGGATCGCACGAGGGTCCCTTCCAACCCGCTCCGATGGAGATCGAAACCGGCGCCTTTTTTGAGATCGAGCACATCGTCACTTGGGCCAAGAATACTCCAACGGATTTCAGCCCCGTCTTTTTAAAATGTCTCGAGTGCCTCCAATCCCCCACCCCAATCGTAATTTAAGGCTATGAATAAATCAGGACACCCCGACTCTTTAGGCCCGATCACGGAGGGCGTCCCCAAGCGCCTACGCCGCTCGAAAGACATCTCGACCAGCAAAGCTTCCACCAGAGGCAAACCAACCCCATCCAAGGAATTCGCCTTCGATCTGAAGCCCATCGATATCGCCCGCCATCTCAACCGCTTCGTCATAGGCCAGCAGGAGGCAAAGAAAGTCCTTAGCGTGGCTCTTTGCGATCATTTTCAGCATGTCAAAATGACTCATGAGGGCAACGCGGCCCCGTTCTATCAAAAGCAAAATGTTTTAATCTTGGGACCCACTGGCGTAGGCAAGACCCACCTCATCCGCTCCGCAGCCGATCTGATTGGGGTTCCCTTTGTGAAAGCAGATGCCACCAAATTCAGCGAGACCGGCTATGTCGGAGGTGATGTGGACGATCTCGTCCGGGATCTCATCCGAAGGGCTGGTGGGGATATAAAAAGAGCGGAGCATGGCATTATTTATCTCGATGAAGTCGACAAATTGGCCTGCGGAGCCAGCGAAAGCGGTGGCCGTGACGTGTCTGGCCGGGGAGTTCAGACGAACCTGCTTAAACTCATGGAAGACGGCGATGTGCCTGTGGTGTCCCCCAACGATGTGACCGGACAGCTCCAAAACGCGATGTCGGCGGCCCGCGGGAATACGCCAGGCATGCCAGATACCGTCTCCACCAAACATATTTTGTTCATCGTCAGTGGGGCCTTTGTCGGAATCGAGAACGTCACCCGTGACCGACTTCAGACCAAATCTCTTTCCATGGAAAAATGCCATTCCCAAGTCAGCACCGCCGACCTCATCCGCTTCGGACTGGAGCCCGAATTTGTTGGTCGTCTGCCAGTGCGCGTCGCTTGCCACTCTCTAGATGAAGATGATCTTTTTCAAGTCCTGAGCAAAAGCGAGAGCAGCCTCCTGCGACAATATGAGCGCGCTTTTGCCGCCTATGGCATAAAGCTCCAATTTCAGCCTGAGGCCCTTCGATCCCTCGCTGGGCTAGCCAAGGCCGAGCAAACCGGCGCAAGGGGTCTCATGACCGTACTGGAGCGTTGCTTCCGCGACCTCAAATTCCGCCTTCCTTCGACAAAAATCAAATCGCTCACAGTCACGGCGGAGACGATCCAAAACCCTGAGGCCACACTGCGAAAGCTTCTAGCGAAATCCACAGCCAGAAAGTAAACCCATTTTCAGATAAAACAAAAAGCGCGCCCTAGTGATAGGACGCGCCTTTGCGTTTGCAGGGAAACTGGTCGCTCGGTATTAGCGGGCGTAAAGCTCGACGACGAGTTGCTCGTTGACGATAGGATTGATTTCCTCGCGTGTAGGAATCCGTACCACGGAACCGGTCAGATTGTCCTTATCCACAAGAAGCCAATCGGGCACTACGGCGATCTGAGTCAACTCAACACCACGTTTTCCGAGGCGCTGGGATTTCTCAGAAGCCTTGATGCTGATGGCATCTCCAGGCTTGAGATTCATCGAGGAAGCATTGGTCTTGCGTCCATTCACAGAGACATGGCCGTGGCTCACCATTTGGCGAGCACCACGAAGGGTCTTTGAAAATCCCATTTTTTGAACGACGTTGTCCAAACGGGTCTCAAGAAGTTGAAGAAGGATCTCACCAGTGACTCCACGACGCTGGCTGGCGATCGCGAAATAACGGCGGAACTGGCGCTCCAAAACACCATATTGGAAACGAAGCTTCTGCTTCTCAGCAAGAGCAATCGAGTAATCGCTTTGCTTGCGGCGGGATCCCTTGGGACCATGCTGGCCTGGAGGATAGTTTTTGTTTTCAAATGCCTTCGGGGAGCCACTGATGAGAACTCCGTAGCGACGGCTAACTTTTGTTTTGGGTCCGGTATAACGTGCCATTTTTTTAAATTTAAAGTTGTATAATGAGGAATTGAAACGCCATCGTCAAATCAGACGCGGCGTTGCTTCGGCGGGCGGCAGCCATTGTGCGGGATTGGTGTCACGTCGCGGATCATCGAAACATCGAGGCCAATAGCCTGCATAGCGCGAACAGCCGATTCACGGCCAGCACCTGGGCCCTTAACGCGAACTTCGACTTCCTTGAGACCATGTCCCATGGCCTGCCTACAAGCGTCTTGAGCGACCATCTGTGCGGCATAGGCTGTGCTCTTACGCGAACCTTTGAATCCACACTTGCCGGCACTCGACCAACCGATCACACCACCACGAAGATCCGTGATGCTTACAATCGTGTTGTTGAAACTGGCTTGAACGTGAGCCACTCCCTGAATGACTCCCTTGCTGCCTTTGGCTTTGACAATCTTGATCGGCTCGATCGTATCATCCAATGAGATGCTGATCGGTGCTGGTGCTGCTGCCGGGGTCGATCCTGCTGCGCCTTTTTTAGCTTTAGGGGCCTTTTTAACAGCTGCTTTTTTAGCCGGAGCCTCAGCCGCAGGGGCTGCCGCCTCGGTTGCTGGAGCTTCCGTTGCAGCGGCCTGCACTGGCGTCTCATCATTGCCGGCGACGACTGGCGTCTCAGCTGCTTCAATCTTTGTTTCTTCGCTCATACTTTGGTGTTGCTTTGATTAAACTTTGCCTGACTTGGCATCTTTATTGCGCTGGACACCCACAGTTTTGCGAGGGCCCTTGCGAGTGCGGGCATTGGTGCCCGTGCGCTGACCGCGGACAGGAAGTCCACGACGGTGGCGAATGCCACGATAACAGTTGATAGCTTGGAGGCGCTTGAGATTTCCTTGTACCTCTCGGCGGAGATCACCCTCAATCAAAATTTGATTGGCATTGATCGCGTGGATGATGGCGTTGAGTTGCTCAGGGCTCAAGTCTTTGGCGCGGGCATTTGGATCAATGTTCGCTTGCTCAAGAACTTTTTTGGTGTTGCTCGGGCCCATTCCATAAATGTAGGGAAGCGAAGCTTCGATGCGTTTGTCGCCGGGTATGTCTACTCCTAGTAATCGTGGCATAATTCAGTAATTCTTGTTTTTAAAATTTAGGGAACGGTGTATTCGCGATTAACCCTGTTTTTGTTTATGGCGTGGGTTTTTGCAAACTACGCGGATGACGTTCTGGCGGCGTACAATCTTGCACGCTTCGCACAGTCTTTTTACAGATGCTCGGACTTTCATTTTCTTTTGTTTGGTTTATTTGACGACGAATCGTTTTTGTGTCGGTAAGTTATTCGGCCTTTGGTCAAGTCGTAGGGCGACATTTCCAACTTGACCAAGTCTCCTGGCATAATGCGAATGAAGAACAGACGCATTTTGCCAGAAAGATGTGCGAGTACTCGATTGCCATTTTCCAGCTCAACTCGGAACATAGAACTTGGGAGTAATTCGAGGACTTTTCCATTTACTTCAATAGCGTCTTTGTTGAACATGTCAATACTTCTGGAGCGCTGTCGGTAATTAAAACGGTATGCTCGAAATGAGCGGAAGGAAGCCCGTCTGCAGTAACGGCGGTCCACTTGTCGGCGAGAATCTTGACCTTCGCTTTTCCCAAATTGATCATGGGCTCGATAGCAATGGTCATACCAGATTTTAATTTGGGACCTGACCCGCGTTTGCCGAAATTAGGCACCTGAGGCTCTTCATGGAGTTGGCGACCCACACCATGCCCCACGAACTCGCGAACCACGGAAAAGCCATGCTTAACGGCTTCGGTCTCGACGTAATTGGAAATGTCCCCAACCCTGTTTCCAGGACGGGCAAGAGAAACAGCCCCATCCAAAATCTGCTGAGTGATAGTCAAGAGACGCTCGGTTTCAGGCTCAACAATCCCCACAGGAACAGAGGTGGCGGTGTCACCAATCCAACCATCACGAATGATGCCTACATCCATCTTGACGACATCCCCGTAGGCGATTCGACGGGAACTTCCAATACCATGAACAATCTCTTCGTTGATGCTAATGCAAATATGTCCGGGAAATTTTTTATATCCGAGAAAAGCACTGCGAACACCCGCTTGGGACATCAGTTGGGAGGCGGCGTGATCGATTTCACCAGTCGTGACTCCAGGGGCAATACGTGAAGCAAGATCTGCAAGAATGGAAGCCGCACACTCCCCAGCGCGACGCATCTTCTCGATTTCATGATCTCGCTTGATTGGGATCATAGTGAAACTTTCGATAGGGAATTCAATGGCCCCAAGTCCGTCAGAAAAACATCCCTGGTAGCAAAAAGACGAAAAGATGGTGATTGAATTTTCAAAGGACTAATTCAATCCCTAGCGTTGTGTAGCAAGATAGATCGTCACTCCAGCAATCGTGAGAATTGCTAGCCCAACATACATCCATACCAATGTTTGATCTCGGATCACAGTTCCCGAACTCAGGCGACTGCGCGACTCTTGAGAACTACGAATACGACCCTTGCGTAAAAACCCATCATAATGACGTTGTAGAAGGTGGGTTTCAACCTGGCGCATGGTATCAAGCACCACGCCGACAATAATGAGAAGCCCAGTTCCACCGAAAAACTGCGAGGTCATGTAAGGAACGCGAAGCCCTTGAGTGAGCATCTGAGGAAGAACAGCTATCACGGTCAAAAAAATCGCTCCTGCGAATGTCAACCGAGTCATGGTGAAATCCAAAAAGTCTGCAGTAGGCTTGCCGGGACGAATGCCAGGGATGAATCCGCCATGCTTTTTAAGATCATCAGCGATCTGAACGGGTTGGAATTGTGTGGCTACCCAAAAATAGCTGAAAAAGAAAATCATAACCGCATAGAGAGCGTAATGAAGCCATCCGTACGTCAGCAAATTTGTCAAATCCTGAGCCCAAGCAACCCCTGGAAATGCCATATTTAAAATCGTAGAAGGGAAGAGCAGAATAGCTTGCGCAAAAATGATCGGCATGACACCGGCATAATTGATTTTGAGGGGCATGTATTGGGTCTGGCCACCGTAAACTTTACGACCAACAACGCGTTTGGCATACTGGACACTGATTTTGCGTTGGGCTTGAGTAACGGCAATGACCCCCGCTATCACAAAAACTAAAAATCCAATCATTAAAACTAAAACCATTGGATTCACAGCGGCTTGAGCTTCAGCGACACTAGGAACAAAGGTACGCCAAGCTTGGATAAGACCCGCTGGAAGTTGAGCAAGAATACCTACAGAAATAATAATCGACATCCCATTGCCAATGCCACGTTCTGTGACCTGATCGCCCAACCACATGAGCAGCAGGGTACCAGCTGTCATGGTGATAATGGTGAGAATTTGAAAACTCAGGCCTGGCATGGGAACCAATGCGACACCCAATTTGTTGATGACATCCATGATGCCTGGCAAAAAGGGGTTAGATTGAGGATTTTCAAACGAACGCGCCAAGAGGTAACCCTGAAAAATGCACAAACCGATTGTTGTATACCGGGTATACTGCATGATTTTCTGGCGACCACCATCCTCGCGAGCCAACTTGCCCAACTGAGGAATGACGGCCGTCAGCAACTGAAGCATGATTGAAGCACTGATGAATGGCATGACTCCTAGGGAGAAAATGGCACAATTCGAAAGCGCTCCACCACTAAAGAGATTGAAAAGAGCAGCAACTCCACCTGATGAGGCGGCATCAGCCTGTGACAAAAACCAGAGACGCAGCACCTCAGCGTTAACGCCAGGGGTAGTTATGCACGATCCCGCACGAATAATAACGATCGCAACAAGGGTAAAAAGGACCCTTGTGCGAAGTTCTGGTATTTTAAAAATATTTGCAAAAGCGCTAATCATCTCAAAAAGAAAATCGGATGATTAGCTTGCTGCTTCAACTTTGGGAATAGAAACAGATCCGCCAGCTTTTTCGATTTTCTCACGGGCGATCGCGCTCACTTCGTCAACAACGAGTGTCAACGATTTTGTGATTTCTCCGCGTCCAAGGATTTTAACACCATCGAAACGGCCGTTAACAAGACCGATTTTGCGAAGAGCTTCCTCATTCACAACATCCCCATTGGAAAAATGCTTTTCCAAGCTATCAAGATTGACAACACCATAAAAGGTTTTGAATGCCTTGTTGTTGAAACCACGCTTGGGAAGACGACGATAGATTGGCATCTGACCGCCTTCAAATCCGAGACGGATAGAACCACCGGAACGAGCTTTTTGTCCCTTGTGACCTTTACCGGAAGTTTTACCTTTTCCTGAGCTTTCGCCGATACCGAGGCGTTTACGGCGGTGCTTGGCACCAGGGTTTGGTTTGAGTGTATGAAGTCTCATCTAAAAATTAGGCTACTACAGCTTCTGCTGCGGGTTGGGATTTGCGTAGAACTTTGCCACGCAGACGGAAAACATCTTCTTTGGAGCGGAGTTGCTCAAGGGCAGCGATAGTTGCGTGAACCACATTAGCATGATTACTAGAACCAAGGGACTTAGCTAACACATCGCGAATGCCGACTGCTTCGAGGACAGCACGAACACCACCACCGGCAATAACGCCAGTTCCGGGTGATGCTGGGCGAAGCAAAACACGTCCACCACCAAACTCACCAGTGACCATGTGAGGGATCGTATTTTCTTGGACAGCTATCTTCACCATACGCTTTTTAGAAGCGTCGGTCGCTTTACGAATGGCTTCGCTAACTTCGTTAGCCTTTCCAAAGCCAACACCAACTTTACCCTTCTGATCTCCACAAACAATGAGGGCGCTGAAGCTGAAACGACGACCGCCTTTGACCACTTTGGCGCATCGGTTAATGAAAACAACTTTCTCCGTTGTTTCTTTTGGTTCCCTCGGAGTATCGTTACGGGATTGTTTTTTATC
Source organism: uncultured Spartobacteria bacterium (assembly GCA_903915315.1). GTDB lineage: Bacteria > Verrucomicrobiota > Verrucomicrobiia > Chthoniobacterales > Terrimicrobiaceae > UBA967. The sequence goes on from CAIWSO010000018.1 coordinate 9,954, forward strand.
TCTTGGTTTCGGAGGCATGATGGAATCTAATTAGAATTGAAAACCACCTTCACGGGCGGCATCGGCAAGAGCTTTAACTTTGCCGTGGTATTTAAAACCACCGCGGTCAAAAACTACCTTGGTTATGTTTTTGGCAGATCCGCGTTGGGCAATAATTTTGCCAAGTTGAATAGCGGTTGCGACATTGGCGCGTGTGCCAGGTTTAGCACGAAGATCAGCTTCGGTCGTATTGGCCGAAACCAGAGTTTTTCCGCTCAAGTCGTCAATAACTTGGGCCGTAATGTGACGTCCAGAAAAGTGAACGCTAAGACGAGGTTGTTCAGATGTGCCAGCCAACGTTTTACGAATACGGACGTGACGGAGTTTGCGTTTATCAGTTGCAGCCATAATTTACTGTACAGTTTTGCCTTCCTTGCGACGAACTTGTTCGCCAACGAAACGAACACCTTTGCCCTTGTAGGGTTCAGGCGGGTAGAATGAGCGAATATCAGCGGCACATTGACCAACTAATTGGTTGTCGATGCCTTCAATTGTGATTTTCGTGTTGTCAGCGACCGTGATTTTCACCTCGGATGGGATATGAAACACGATCGGATGGGATTTACCGAGGTTTAGGTTAAGATTCTGACCTTGTACGTTAGCTTTGAAACCAACGCCTTGGATTTCCATCTCACGCTTGAAACCATTGGTGACACCCGTAACCATATTAGCAAGAAGAGCACGTGAAAGACCGTGCAAAGCACGTTGCTCGCGCTGGTCATTCGCTCTGGTCACAGATAATTGCTCGCCCTCGATAGAAGCAGCAATCGTCTTGGGTAGAGTCCACTCGAGTTTACCTTTTGGCCCTTCGATGGTAACTGATCCATTTTGGGATACAGAAACCTTAACTTTGGCCGGGATCGGGATAGCTTTTTTTCCTATGCGTGACATGATTACCAGATGTAGGCGAGCAATTCGCCGCCGACGTTTTGTTTGCGCGCTTCGTGACCGGAGAGAACTCCACGTGATGTAGAAAGAACGGCAATGCCCATGCCGCCGAGTACACGGGGAATTTCCGTGGAACCCACATAGCGGCGTAGACCTGGACGGCTTACACGTTTCAGCCCGGTGATAGCGCTGGTTTTATTGACAAATCTCGTTGTGATTTTGATCTGCTGGTGACCATCAACGGTCTCCAGTTCATAATCGTTGATATATCCTTCTTTTTTGAGAATAACAGCGATATCACTTTTGAGTTTGGAGTAGGGCACGAGGAGTGCCGCTTTGCCTGCGGAAGTCGAATTCCGGAGGCGAGTTAACATATCGGCAATGGGATCAGTCATATCGTAATTCTAGGAGGCTGTTTCGCTTTGGCTTTCGGCTTTAGGAGCCGCTGGCTTCTTGGCCTTATCTGTGAAAGGCATGCCCATTTCGGTTAACAAGGACTTGGCTTCCGCATTCGTGCTCGCTGTCGTGACAAATGTAACGTCGAATCCGATATTACGCTTGATACGATCGAGTTCGATTTCAGGAAAGATAGATTGATCGGCTACGCCAAGTGTGTAGTTACCATTTCCATCGAAAGCGCGAGGAGAAACTCCACGGAAATCGCGAATACGAGGCAAAGCGGTCTTGATCAAACGCTCAAGAAATTCATACATCAAACGGCCACGAAGTGTCACCTTTGCGCCGATGGGTTGATCTTCACGAAGTTTAAAGTTCGAAATCGCTTTCTTAGATACAGTCGTAGCTGGCTTTTGCCCACTGATTGTAGCTAATTCTGTTTTGGCAATTTCAAGGGCTTCTTTAACGTCGTTAGAGGAAGCTACGCATGTATTGATAACAACCTTCGAGATCTTTGGGATCTGGTGGATGTTCTTATACCCATGCTTCTGCTTGAGAGCAGGAATAACGCGATTTTTATAATCGGTAAGGAGTTCAGGTTCTTTTGTCATGTCTAATACTATGCTGCTTTTTTGGAACCTTTATCTGCGGCCTTTTCGAGAAGTTTCACATTTGAAATATGCAAAGGACCTTCACGCTCGATAATGGCGCCGTTAGGGTTGTCTTGAGACTTGCGCTGGTGTTTTTTTATCATCCGAACGCCTTCAATGATGACCTGGGATTTATCGGGTTTGATCTCAAGAATTTTTCCAGAAGCACCCTTATGGTTACCGCTGATGACTTCTACAGTATCGCCGCGACGGACATGGAATTTAGTACGATTCATAATACCTCAGGAGCTAAGGAAATGATTTTCATGAAGTTTTTTTCACGAAGTTCACGGGCAACCGGTCCAAATATACGAGTGCCACGAGGGTTACTATCTTTATCGATAATGACGATCGCATTGCTATCAAAGCGAAGGCAGGAACCATCTTCACGAGTTACGGGTTTTTTGGTTCTGACGATAACGGCACGAACAACGTCCCCTTTTTTGACAGTGCCACCTGTGGAAGCTTCTTTAACGTTAGCGGTAATGATGTCACCAATGCGGGCTGTCATTGTGTTTTTACCAATTACACCGATCATGGTGGCCATACGAGCGCCGGTATTATCGGCAACATCAAGGCGTGAGCGAATCTGGATCATGTTTAATTAGTGTTTAAGGATTTCAACAAGCCGCCAGCGCTTCGTGCGGCTGAGAGGCCGTGTTTCCATGATGCTGACACGATCGCCAACCTTGGCTTCATTTTTTTCATCGTGGGCATGGAACTTGGTGATGTGTTTGGTGATTTTACCAAACTTGGGATGAGGAACGCGGGTGATTGCTTTAACAACAATGGACTTGTCCATTTTGTCGGAAACAACTTCGCCAACGCGAACTTTTCTAAGTGCCCTTTTTAAGGGTTTTTCTGAAGTGATAATGTCTTCCATTTACTTGGCAATTTCTGCCCCGGCCTTACGGCTCAGAACGGTTTCGATACGTGCGATATTGCGGCGAGCTACACGAATAAGGTGTGGACGCTCTAGTTGACCGCTCTGCTTTTGAATACGCAGATTGAAAATCTCAGCTGATAGCTCTTTTTTACGGGCTAGTAGCTCTTTCGGGGTTAATTCTATGATTTCTTCGATTTTCATGTCAACTATTATTCAGCGTGATGCCGTGTTATGAAGCGTGTGCGAACAGGCAACTTGTTGGCGGCTAATCTCAAGGATTCACGAGCAACAGACTCAGGAATACCATCGAGTTCAAACAGGATGTTACCTGGCTTAACAAC
>CAIWSO010000019.1 GCA_903915315.1 uncultured Spartobacteria bacterium
ATCATGTCATCGCAGACAATTAATTCTCAAGATATTGCAAGCGGGCGCGAATTGATCCGTAAATCCCTCATCTCACAGTTCAATCGTCTCCTTGGGGGGGAAGTGATCGACCAAGTTTACTTTTCCGAGTTTGTTGTCCAGTAGGCCACGCACAAACGCTGATATCCCACTTTTCTAAAGCGAAATGGCTGGCCCTTTAAACCAATCCGACATCGACAAGCTCGTAGCAGAAGCCGCTCAAGCTTCTGCTCCTGCTGTATTCCAATGCGATGGAACGAAATTTCCCGCATCGAATCCAGTGACCCCGAAGCCATTCGATTTTCGTACTCCGGTCCTGTTAAATGAATCTGAGTTGCGCCGACTCCGAGGCATTCACAATGGATTGATATCCACCGTCACCGGTCGACTCTCCTCACTTTTGCGTGCAGACTTGAGTCTCACCCTCAAAAATTTGACCGCGATGCCTTACGGCAGCTTCGCTGAGACGATGAGCAACCCGACTCACATCACTCTCTTCAAAGTTGACCATTTGCCTGGAATTGGCATTTTAGAAATCAGCAGCAGGTTAGCCATCAGCATGTCAAATCGCATGCTCGGGGGTCGCGGGATCACCGACAACGCGGAGCGCCACCTCACTGAAATCGAAATCGCCCTTTTGGAGGAGATCGTCGATATGATCACTCAGGAATGGTGCCGACTATGGAGGGACGACAGACAATACACCGCGCGCCAAATTGGCAACGAAAACAACCCTCGTTTCCTCCAAGCCTGCGCCAATGACACCCTCATGCTCATCGTGTCGATCGAGGCATTCGCAGGCGAAAGCGTCGAGCAAATCCAACTGGCTGTTCCTTATGGCATGATCGAGCCGATCATGAAAAACATGCAGACGGCACGGGACAAAAACCTCCAGTCCCAACCGGAGGCGAAGCCCCAGCAGTGGAGAAATTCTTACAACCAAATTTCTGTGCCCCTGATCGCTGACTGGCAGGTTCCAGGTGTCGCTTTAAGCGATGTTCTTCGGATGCGTGTCGGCGACATCATGGAAATGCCAAAAACCACCTTGGGCAGCACGCGCGTTCGCATAGCGAATGCCCCAAGATTCCAAGCCCAAGCCGGTTGTGAAAACGGCCATGTGGCCATTCAAATCAACTCCGAAATCACCAACGCCAATATAGTATGAGCAATTTCAACGACGCAAAAAACCTGAACGTCATTCTGGATGTCAAAGTCGATCTGACTGTCCGCATCGGTTCCTGTATGCTCCCTATGAGGGATGTGGTGGAACTCACTGGCGGTACTGTCCTTCAACTCGATCAACTCGCCAGTGAACCAGTCGGGCTTTATGTCAACGACAAGCTCATCGCCCGTGGTGAAGTGGTCGTCGTGGAGGAAAACTTCGGCATCAAAATCACCCAGATCGTCGGAGAGTCAGCATGAGGAAACGTACGTTGAGGCTTGCCTTTGCGGCAATCCTCGCGTTGACATGGCCCGCAGTGCTGGAGGCTGCTGAGATGAGTGCGGTCCAGGCCACCGAGGAGCAAGTCACGGCCCAACCTGCGGCATCCTCCACCCCCGCCTCATCGACTTCGTCTCCACCCGCCCCCAGCATGGATGACCTTGGCCGAATGTTGGGTTACATGGTGTTGGTCGGTTGCTTGGCCTTTTTCTCCTATTACTTTTTAAAGCATGGACTTCCTCTTTATCGTGCTCGAAATAGTGGTGAAAAAAAACTCCATGTCTTGGAAATGAAATCTCTGGGGAATAGGCAGTTTCTGCTTGTTGTCGGATATGAAGACCAGCGCCTGCTCTTGGGTGTTACACCTGGAAAAATCGATTATCTTTGCCCATTGGATTCCGCGCAATCCATGACCTCCGATTTCAGTGCCATGCTCTCAAAAACAACTCACCAGGAAGCATGACCTTACCTCGCTTGAAAAAACTATTTTTATTCGCAACCTTATGGCTTTTGGCGGGTGCGTTTCCCATACTCCAGGCTCAAACCACCCCCACGCCCACGCCTCCAGTCAGCACCCCACGCGCTCCCATTGCCCCAACGGCGCCGACCGCTCCCACAGCGCCGACCGCCCCTAAAGTTCCCACAATTAGCAATCCACAAGGACCACTAGTGAATTTGCAAATCGGGAATGGCAATGAGCGCCAAAATTTGAGCACGGCCATCCAAATCGTGGTTGTGATGACATTGCTGACGCTGGCCCCGTCCCTGATTATGCTCATGACCAGCTTCACACGAATTGTCATTGTATTAGGCTTCGTGAGAACGGCACTGGGCGTGCCGAGCGCTCCAGCCAATCAACTCCTTATTGGCATATCGCTTTTCATCACTTTTTTCATCATGACCCCTGTTTGGAATGAGATACAGGAAAAAGCGATCACGCCCTACATGGCCGAGCAAATCAACTCTAATGAGGCTATGGATTTAGCTATCGAGCCTCTCCGAACTTTCATGCTTCGGCAAACTCGCCCCGGCGAGGTCG
>CAIWSO010000020.1 GCA_903915315.1 uncultured Spartobacteria bacterium
GGTGATTTTTTCGATATCGGGCGAGAGCGTCGCCGAGAAAAGCAGCGTCTGGCGCGGGCGCGGCAGAGCCTTCACAATTCGGCGGATGTCGGGAAGGAATCCCATGTCCAGCATGCGGTCTGCTTCATCGAGAATAAGAAAGCGCAAGGCCGAGAAATTAGCGCATCCACGCCCCATCAAGTCCAGCAGGCGACCAGGAGTGGCGATAATGATGTCCGCGCCATCACGCAGAGCGGCCATCTGTGGGCGCTCGCCCACACCACCATAAACAAGAGCGATCTGGATCGGCAGGTTCTTGCCATAGCGGCGCACGTTTTCCTCGATTTGAACAACCAACTCGCGTGTCGGAGCCAGAATCAGAGCGGACGTGCGGCGCTGCGGAGCAGGCTTCGCTGCCGCCAGCATATTAAGAATCGGCAACGTAAATGCGGCTGTCTTGCCGGTGCCCGTTTGGGCGATGCCGATGATATCCTTGCCGGTGAGGACTTCAGGAATGGCTGCAGATTGAATCGGGGTCGGCTCGGTGTAGCCGGCGTCACGGATAGCGGATAGGATGTGGTCGTTGAGACCAAGTTCACGGAATGGCATAGGAAATATAAGGACTGAGTTGCTCCCCTCCCCCAAAAGCACTCATTGTATTTCCGAAGAAGAAAAAAAATCGGGGCGAGAGGATTCGAACCTCCGACCTCCTGGTCCCAAACCAGGCGCTCTACCAAGCTAAGCTACGCCCCGTAGCCCGATCACACTGCACTCTCTGTCGATCGCTTGCAACAGGAAAAGGCGTCAGGTGATGAAAAACTCCATCTTTGAAGGACCAAATTGAACTCGATTCAATGCTTGGCCGCTTCGATGATATCGACCCAGATCGGCAATGCCAGCGCACCTCCGTAGCCACCCGGACGTATCGGACGTGGCTTGTCAAAACCCACCCAAACTCCACAGGTGAGATGGGAGTCAAACCCCACAAACCAAGCGTCGAGAAAGTTGTTTGTGGTTCCAGTTTTTCCCGCACCATATCCCGTGAGCCCGTATTCATGGGCGTGCGAAGCGGTACCACGCTCGACAACCTGTTCCAAAAGGGCTGCCGTCATCTGAGCTGCGGCAGGCTGAAGAATCGGAATTTGGCCGCGAGTGGATTTATAAAGAATCGTGCCGGAATCATCAATCACCCGGTCGATAAGGTAGGGCTGAAGTTTCACTCCGCCCGTCGCAAATGCCGTATAGGCGGCCGTGAGATCCTTGAGACTGGTTTCAAAGGTTCCCAGACACAGCGAGGGAAAACGCGGCGGATCCTCGGCAAGCCCAGCGCGAATGAGCTTGTCCGCAATCCGGTCCAAGCCCGCTCGAAGGCCCACTCGAACGCTCATCGTATTCCGTGAATCGACCAACCCCTCGCCCGCCGACTGAATGCCGCGATGGGTGTTATCTGAATTCGAAGGATCGTAACGACCATACTTTTGAGGGATTTCGCCATCTTGGATGCGATCATCCGAGATCGGTTCGTTGGCAGGCATTCCGGCTTCAAAAGCACAAGCGTAAACGAACGGCTTCACAACCGATCCAGCCTGTCGCTTCCCATATAGAGCCCGATGAAACTTGCTTTTATCGTAGTCGCGCCCCCCGACGATGGCTCGGATCCCACCGGATTTGTTATCAAAGGCGATTGCGGCGGATTGCAGGTAGGGAGCAGACTTTTCTCGGTCGAGAACGGCACTTGCAAAATCCGCCATGGGCTTGTGTGGGTAGCCCGGCTGTGCTTCCACTTGAAGCAGGCGGGTCTGAACTGCCTTCTCGGCCGCGGCCTGAAGTGGACCATCAATCGTGGTGTAAATCTTCAACCCTCCCGTACCCATTTGCCCTGGCTCGAGAACAAGATCCAACTCGCGCAGGATGGCATCCATCGCCCAGTTCTGTTCCGGCGAGGTCTTTGTGGCAGCCATGGCCACAAGCGGACTGGCGATGGCCTCTTCATATTCCTGGTTGCTGATGAGGCCGAGATAAAGCATCCGACCAAGGACCGTGTTGCGCTCGCGAATGCAGCCCTCCGGATTGTTCAGAGGGGAAAACCGGTTGGGGCTCCGAATAAGGCCAGCCAAAGCACCCGATTCCTGCAGATTCAACTTCGCTGCAGATTTCCCAAAGTAGGTTTGGCTGGCGGCCTCGATTCCATAAGTTCCCGAACCAAAATAGATCCGATTCACGTAACCTTCCAGAATCTCCTCTTTGCTCAACTCGGTCTCGATACGGAAGGCCAAGGCGGCTTCAATGAGCTTGCGGTGAAGGTTTTTTCCTCCAAGTGGAAAGCTGTTGCGAGCGAGTTGCTGAGTGATTGTGCTGGCTCCTTCGCGAAATCCACCCAGGAAAAGGTTGCGGACAACAGCGCGCGCGACGCCGATCGGATCCACACCGTGATGCTGATAAAACCGCGTATCTTCACGACTGATCAGGGCATTGATAAAAAAGTTGGAGACCTTGTCAAAGGGAACCACCTCACGGTTCTCGCCGGCTAACCGCGAGTAATATTTCCCCTCATGGTCGAAAATAACCGAGCGCTCGTTCATCTTGTGGATGGTTTTCAGATCGAAGCGCGAGGCCCATGCATAGTAGGCCGCACCGATGAGGCTCCAGAGAAGGATTGTCACGATGCCGATCTTGATAAGTGAAACTATAAACCTCTGGCGAAGACTGGGCCTAGGTTTAGCTGCTGGCTGCTTGGACTTGCGATGCGAGGGGCTGGATTTAGGCTTGGGCACTTCTCGAATTAAAGCATTTCCAAGCATGCGCTCAAACGCAATCTTTCTCTAGGTCCGTGAAAATTCAAATCCTAACCATCTTTCCCGATGTCTGCCGTAGTGTTTTCAATGAAAGCATTCTTAAGCGGGCGTGTGAGAAAAACCTCGCCACCCTCAATGCGGTAGATCTGCGACGATGGACAAGCGACCGCCACCGCACCGTGGATGACGCCCCCTATGGCGGCGGCCCAGGCATGGTGATGAAGATCGAGCCGATAGATCAGGCCCTCTCGGAAATCCGATGCCCCGACTCTAAAGTCATCCTCATGTCTCCTCAGGGTCGTCCTTTTTCCGATCAAGTCGCGCGGGAACTCGCTCTGGAAACCGACCTCATTTTCCTTTGCGGTCACTACGAGGGTATCGACCAAAGGGTCGCGGACAATCTGGTGGACGACGAAATTTCAATCGGCGACTACGTTTTAACGAGCGGCGTACTGCCTGCCTTGGTGATCACTGATGCCGTTGTGCGCCTCATTCCGGGAGTGTTGGGCGACCAGCAATCCGCGGAGCAGGACTCCTTCGCCGAGGGAATTTTGGATCACCCCCACTACACTCGTCCGGCGGAATACAAAGGTTGGAAGGTTCCAGATGTTCTGCTCTCCGGAAACCACAAAGCAATCGCGGAATGGCGCAAGGAAACGGCGCTATCCACGACAAGAAGTCGTCGCCCGGACTTGATCAAGCCTACCCCGACCTCGACCTGACCATCCCGCTTGCCAATAACCTCGCTTCGCATTCGCATTTCCAAAATCCTAAGTCTAGGGTAGTCACATCAACACTCGATCCTTCAGGGAAAGAACCGAACTCATTTTTAATATCTCGTATGTGGAACTCCGCTCACCAGCACATCCTTAATCTCACGGCCTACGAACCCGGTAAACCGGTGGAGGAACTCGCTCGCGAAATGGGTCTGGAACCCTCCGCGATCATCAAACTCGCCTCGAATGAAAATCCTCTAGGACCTTCACCCGCAGCGCTGGAGGCGATGACCGCAATGCTCCACCGCTCGCATTTTTATCCCGATGGGGGCGCCTGGGCCCTCCGGAACGCGATCGCGGAAAAACTCGGCGTGAACCGCGAAAACATCATCCTCGGCAATGGCTCGAACGAAATCATCGAATTCATCGGCCATGCATTTCTGAATCCCGGCGACGAGGTGATCACGGCCAAACACGCATTCGCCGTTTACTCGCTGATGGCACAACTTTTCGGCGCCAAGACCATTGAGGTTCCTGATCCTGGTTACACGCACGATCTCGACGCCATGCTGGCGGCGATCACCCCGAAGACCAGGCAGCTTTTTATCGCGAATCCAAACAACCCGACTGGAACAATGGTCACGCAGGAAGCCATCGACCGCTTCATGGAACGTGTCCCAGATCATGTGCTGGTGATCTTCGACGAGGCCTACTTTGAATTTCTCGACCACGCGCCCGATGTGCTCCGTTATGTCCGCGAGGGCCGAAACGTCGTAGTGATGCGCACCTTTTCAAAAATCCAGGGGTTGGCTAACCTTCGTATCGGCTACGGAATCGCCCCTGCAAAAATCGCCGAGGTCCTCCAAAAAACCCGCCAACCTTTCAATGCCAATGGCATCGCTCAAGCCGGCGCACTCGCTGGTTTGGCCGATGAAACCCATATGCGCCGCACCCGTGAACTCACCAATGAGGGACGCGAATATCTCCAGTCGGAATTCACCGCCATGGGGCTCACCTTTATCCCGAGCGTGGCTAATTTTGTCCTCGTTCGAGTGGGCGACGGAGATGCCGTTTTCCAAGCCCTCCTGCGCCGAGGCATCATTGTTCGCGCGATGCGCAGCTATAAATTGCCCGAGTGGGTTCGTGTTTCCGTTGGCACGATGGAGCAGAACCGCCGCTTCATCGCCGACCTTCGTGCGCTTGATCAGGAGGGCGCCATCGCCCACGCAAGCCAAGCTTGATAATGTCGCACTCGGATACCATTGCCGCCGTGGCGAC
>CAIWSO010000021.1 GCA_903915315.1 uncultured Spartobacteria bacterium
GCTTGGTGTTGCGCTTGGTGTTGCGCTTGGTGTTGCGCTTGGTGTTGCGCTTGGTGTTGCGCTTGGTGTTGCGCTTGGTGTTGCGCTTGGTGTTGGTGTTGGCCAAGGCGGAACGAGGTTCGGCCAACTATGAATCTCCACATGGAGACCGCCGATTTCAGCAACAAGTTCCTCGCATCGGGCCTTCCATTTTAGCAAATCGGGCGGAGCCGGTGTTGGATCTGCGGATCCTGGAAAAACCAAGTAAGTCACTTTCAAATCACTCACGGCGCGAGCCAGACTGGAGGAATTAGCGCTCAACTTACGACAGAGGAGCAGGGAGGACTCCCCCATTTTGTGAGAAGGACCGGCATCTCCCACAATCGCCGGATAGGCATTCCCAGAGTGGATCACGATCGCGTAATCTCCGATCTTCGGAACAAACGGACCACTAAAGTCCCGCATAATGAATCCTGGCAAGACAATGAAGGGATCAGCCTCAGAGATTAGGAAACTCCACTTCTTGAGATCATGGATGCGACGCTTCGCGAGATCGATGCCGCTTTTGATTTCCTCGAGACGTGCCGCCTTCAGATTCGGTTGCTTGGACTCTGCCGTGAAGGTTTTTAGCTTTTGCTCCTCACCAGCAAGGAAGGGATTCACTCTTTCCGTCTGCTTCGGCCAGCGGTAACTGGTTTGGGGAAGAAAGAATTGGGAGGAACCATCAACCTTGAAGTTGCGATCCCCATCACAGCCGTCGGTATTCACATCCATGTCGGCCAATATTAAAAGGGCACGTCGGTCAGTGGACGGGCTTGTTAGGTCGAGAATCGTCTCGCAGTCGTAAAAGTTATGACGCGACAATACGGCATCCAACCTCGACAGATTTCGTTTGAGATCAGCTGTCTTGAGATCATAGAAGCGCTTAAAGAATGGAGACACCGATGCATTCGCGAGCAACTCGGGGAGGTTAACAAAAGCCCCAACCAAGGAGGGATCGGACAACAAAAAATCCTCATCCGAAACGAGTGGGCGCGGAAGTTGAGCGCGGAGAGTGACCTCCACTTGATAGGAAGCCGGATCCTTGCGAGTCTCCGAAGCCACTTCTTCACTCGGTTCGGTAACGACGGCCGCGTTCAATGAAATCCCACTATAAAGGTTCGCTGTCTGCAGCGGCTTGCGAACCAATTCGGGGATCGGCTTGGGCGTTGGAACCGGTGTCGGGGTTGGAACCGGTGTCGGCTTCGGGGGCGGTGGGGGTGGCGGCACCAACTTCTCGTAATGCGAAAAGCACAAGGCTGATATCGCCGCAATAGCGACTAGGGCGAAAGTGGTTTCGCGGAGAGTCACGGCATCAAGCGTGAGCGATGAACGCGGTGTAAACGTCCGGCGGAATATCGAGCATCTTGTAATCCGTGGATGACACGAACAGCAAGGACTGCTTTCCCTTGCCGAGGAGAGCGTCGCTGGAATCGTAGATTTCATGCTCCAGCGTTGCAAATTTCCGATTGTAACTGGCGACGCGAATTTTCACACGAACGGTTTCAAACTCGCGGGTTTCACGCACAAACTTGTGCTCAAAAGAACGGGTCAAAATGTAGAACGACGTATCCTTCAAATTGAACTTGGGCATGACGCGATTGAAGAAAAGTTCACGGGCCTTGCCGACCCACATGGCATACATGCCGAAATAAACATTCCCTACCGAATTCGTATCAGCGTAGGTCGCCACAAGCGTGTGGATGAACCATTTCCCTTCAAAATGCCCCCCCAGACTGTGTTGAACGGCACCAGGATCAAGTACAGTGACTGGACTGGCGACACTCACGGCGCTTTCGGGACGGGTGGCCATCGAGGAAGCGACTGGCGCTGCCAACTCCTCCGAATCGCTTACGAATTCTTCAGCGGACGAGGGTTTGACTAGAAGCCAAATCACATATCCCAAAGGCAAAAGGGACCCGATAATTTGAAACGCAGGCGACCTCAGGAAATAGCCGAAAGAGAAAATGACGACAGCTAGACTCCCGATGCAAAACATCTTCACCTGCGGAATCGCATTCGCAGGACTGATAATGAAGCAACGGAATATGGCGAGTATTGAGTAGCCCACAAAAAATGTGGCGTAGAAGATCATGAAAAATTCCAGCTCAAAGCGCAAAACAGCGGCAAGGAGGGCGACGATGCCAGCCAAGAGGAAGGCCGGAATCGGGGACGTGAGGAGGCGTGTGGGAACCAGAGAAAAGATCGGGTGGTTACTCGTGCTCGCATTCGCTTGGAAGAACCACTTGAGCGCGATATACCCGCTATCCAAGGTCGTGAGCACACATACGCTCACAAAAACCGCATAGGCTGAAAACGTCCAGGACGATGTCGATGAGAACATGCGGAGCAGGATTTCCTGACCATAGTTGTGGCCCGTGATCCCCGTGCGAATGAACTCCGCCGCTCCCCAGTTCAGTGCCCAGAGGGCAGTGAGGCCGTGAAAGAGAATCAGCAAAAAGAAAAGACTCGAACCGATAATGTAGCCTGCCGCGATGGAGACCTTCTCGCGGTGCATTTGAATCGCCCTCTGCCACTGCTGGAGATCGAGCCATGGACCAACAAGAAATCCAATCATGATGGGCACGGCGTATCCCCAGTAGTTCCAATCGTTGGTCGGCAACTTGGGGAAGGAAATGGGCCCTATGCCCTTTGAAGCAGAAACAAACATGAGGTAGACGACCGATGGCAAGAGGAGGAGAAAAAGCACGGCATGGCTGAACTTGATCCTCTTAATGTCAAACTCCTCACCGAAGAGGATCGCCGCAGCGAGAACGACCAACATCACAAGCGGCATGAAGAGAAGCCAAGGCTCAAAGCCCAGTGGCTGCCAAAAATAGCGGATAAACGCAAAGATCGTGAGCGTGATGGCGAGAATCTGATAGAGGAAAAACACCAACCGAAAGGGCCTCGACCAATTCGCGAAAAACTGCGCCAAAGACTCGGAACCCGACTGCCGCCGGGCCAGATGGTGCGTTACCAAACCGAAAATCAGCAGACCGAGAAAATTCGGCACGGCGAAGGTGAGAAGACCGAAGAGCCCGAACTGCGTTGTAAACTGAACCGAGAAAAAGAGGCCCAGCCCCCACATCCAGGAAAGGGCAATCGAGATTCCCCAAAACACAGCACCTATGGAACGAGGAAGTGGAGTCGAAGTGGATTTGGCCATTGTGCGAATACCCATACAATGCCGCCCAGTTTCCCGCAATCAGGATCGTTTTTAAAATACAAACAATCCCTACCCTGCAACCTGCCAAGACATCATATCCGGACCGCGCACAAAGCGCGGTCCGGATAGAGAAGTGGGATTATCGGGACGCGATGACGTCTTCGCTGATCACTGGACCCGTTGCCTCGGGTTCCTTGGACGGCTCGGGCACCGGCTTGGCCGTAGGAACGCTGGGACTCACTTTCCAGAATTTGGCGAAGAAATGGGTTCGGTTATCGAGGATTTCCTTGGCACGTTGGCTACCGGTCACCTCGAGATGTTTTTTGATGAGATCCTCGAGAACGGCAGTATCACTTTCGGTCTCAAGACGGGAAATGGAGATGAGCTGCGAATTGTAGAGCGTCTCGAAACGATCATCGAGATCGAGGACATAAGCCTCGCCACCGGTCATGCCGGCACCAAAGTTTTTGCCCGTACGGCCCAGAATGACAACCGTTCCGTTGGTCATATATTCACAGGCGTGGTCACCCACCCCTTCCACTACAGCGGTGCCGCCGGAGTTACGAACACAGAAGCGCTCGCCGGCACGGCCATTGGCGAATAACTTACCGCCCGTGGCTCCATACATCACGGTGTTCCCGAGGATCATGGCATCATGGGCGAGGAATTTGGCATCATCCCGCGGACGAATAATGATCTCTCCACCGCTCATGCTCTTGCCAACATAGTCGTTGGCTTCACCCGTGAGAATGAGGCGAACACCAGGTGAAAGAAAGGCGCCCAAGCTCTGACCGGCGCTGCCTTTGATTTTCAATTCGACCGTGCCTTCGGCAATGCCTTCCTCACCCCATTGGTAACCGATCTCACCGGAGACCTGGGTACCAACCGAGCGGTTAGTATTATGAACGTCGTAGGAAAGCGAAATTGGCCTTCCGTCCGTGATGGCATCCTTGGCGTCCTGAAGCACAGTCTCATCCAATGTGGAATCTTCCGGTCCGTCATTACGATGACGGGTGGCGTGGCGGATGGCAGAAGGATCGTCCTTGGCCACATTCACCAGCAACGGCGAAAGGTCAAGGGTGTTGGCCTTCGGATGGCCTAGAACCTCACGCTGACGCAGGCACTCGACCTTACCGACCATCTCGTCGATCGTGCGGAAACCGAGGCGGGCCATGATCTCGCGAACTTCTTCGGCGACGCCGTTGAAGAAGGTGACAACATTTTCCGGTCGTCCCTTGAACTTGGCGCGCAAACGATCATCGAGTGTAGCCACACCCACTGGGCAGGTGTTGAGGTGACATTGACGAACGTAGACGCAACCCATCGCAATGAGCGCGGATGTACCGAAGTTAAACTCCTCGGCTCCGAGAAGCGCGGCGTAAACGA
>CAIWSO010000022.1 GCA_903915315.1 uncultured Spartobacteria bacterium
GATGAAACTGGCAAAATCAAACCAGATGCCCCTCAGGAGCAACTTTACAATCTCGGCACCGACCCGCATCAGACACAAAACCTCGTGAACAGCGAACCGGAGGTTGTTGCCGCAATGAAGGACATCATGAAAAAATACAGCGAGGCGAAGCACGCGGCTGAGAATGGCAACGACGTTGTCATGGCTCCGACCACACACACCTACTT
Source organism: uncultured Spartobacteria bacterium (assembly GCA_903915315.1). GTDB lineage: Bacteria > Verrucomicrobiota > Verrucomicrobiia > Chthoniobacterales > Terrimicrobiaceae > UBA967. Next base: position 207 of record CAIWSO010000022.1, read on the forward strand.
TGACAGCGGCCAGGGCGAACATCCCGACGGCCCGCAATACGAAGTGATCGGCCGCACTCTCACCGCGCAGAAAGTCCACGAGTTCGAGCCCATTCCTGACAATTTCACTCCCGAAGAGACCAAGCGCGTGCTCGGCTGCCAAGCCCAGCTCTGGTCCGAGTATTTCTTCAACTGGAGCAAGGTGGAGTATATGGCCTTCCCCCGTACCTGTGCTCTCGCGGAAGTCGCTTGGTCGCCCAAGGAAGGCAAGGACTGGGGTGATTTTGAAGGCCGGCTCAACAACCACTTGAAGCGGTTCGATGCCCTAAAGGTGAACTACCGCCGCGCCGATGGCACCCCTGCGGTGACGGAGCTTATGGGCCGTGGTGAGTGAGTGGCGCAGGCAATGCGAAATATTTGCTCCGATTGTTATTCGAGCAATGCTGAAAGACTGCCCCACTCGACATCCGTATCGGAGTGAATGCGGCTGAGTTTTTGCTCGAAGCTTTTCCAATCGGCCTCGCTGCACAATTCATAGCTGTGTCCCCAGAAGTAAAATGCTGGGGCACCGACAAATTTTGCCTTTTCATAGAGTTCCCAAAAGCGGGGATTGAGGAAGTGGCAATCCGGTGCCAGAACCATGGGATCGGTGGGTGGGAATGAGGGAGTGGCATTTGCGAGGGTGCGGGCATAAAGATGTCCCGTCTCGCGAACGATTTCGACAGCGTGCGGCGGGCAATGTCCGAAGGGATAGGCGAACCCAACCACCTTGCAGTTGAACAAATCCTCTAGGCGTTCGCGTCCCTCCACAACCTCGCGCTTCCACTCGTTGGCGGTAATCTTGTCTGCGGAAGGGTGGGTGAGTGTGTGATTCGCAATCTCGAATCCCTCGTAGGTCTTCACCAGTTCCTTGATGGCAAGTCTGCGCACCTCTTTCATGCCTCGAAATTGCCAAGGTGAACCCGGTGAGGAATCATGGAGACCCGCGTTTAAATTGAATGTGGCTTGGGCGCCGTAAGAACGAAGCAGCTCGCAGAGGCGAATATCATCCTCAACCCCATCGTCCCAGCATTGCACTATTTTGATACGGTTTTTCATGCAAAAACATGGAGACCGCTTTGCGAAAATTTACGTGTCCGAAGCATCCGTTGATTGAAAGCATCCCATGCGATGCCAAGTTGGACGGATTTAAATATGGTCGACATCATCATGGCCATGCGGCAAGGGCTGATGGCGAGCAGATCGTCGATGTTGACAAAATATTTTGCGAAAGCACATCGAAGGCTCTTGCTCTTGTCGGCACGCGGCTGCAGGGGAAATGCCGTTAAGCCTTTAGGATCATGAGAGACTACCCTTTCACTCATGAATGTGATCACTAGGAGTCGAAAAGCCGAAATAATCGCGCGCATTGCGGTAGCTGATATCGGCGACTAACTCGCCGACCAGATTGGGATCGTCTGGGACGAGACCCCGCTGCATGTCGCGGCCGAGGATATTGCATAGCAACCGGCGGAAGTATTCATGGCGAGTGTAGGACAGGAAGGATCGGCTGTCGGTGAGCATACCTACAAATCGCGCAAGCAAACCGAGCTGGGAAAGCGTCTCGATTTGGCGGGCCATGCCTTCGAGTTGGTCGTTGAACCACCAACCGCTTCCGAATTGCATTTTGCCAGCCGTGATGCCGTCTTGGAAGTTTCCGATCATAGTGGCAATGACTTCATTGTCGCGGGGATTGAGGTTGTAAATGATCGTCTTGGGCAGGCTATTCTGACTATCTAGGCGGTCGAAATGGCGGGCCATACCGGTGGCAACCGGCAAGTCACCGATTGAATCGAAGCCGGTGTCAGGCCCGATGCGGTTCAACATTCGCGTGTTCGTCGAACGCAGTGCGCCGTAGTGGATTTGCATCGTCCAGCCTTTTGCAGCATCCATCACGGCGAGTTCGTGCAACAGATAGGATTTGTAGCGTGCCGCCTCCTCGAGCGTGGTGGTGTGACCGGCCCGCGCCTTGGCGAAAATCGCCGCCGCTTCGCTCCTCGGGCAATCCTCGGCCCAAACGGTCTCCACGCCGCGGTCGGACAACCTACATCCGTTGTTGGAAAAAAAATCATGACGGTTCTGCAAGGCCGACATCAGGTCGTCCAGCGAGACGATCGTCATGTCCGCCGCTTTTTCCAGCGCGCCAAGCCAGGCGGTGAAAACCTCGGAGCGGTCGATCAATAGGGCTTTGTCGGGGCGCCAAGTCGGCAACACTTGAATTTTGAAACTTGGATCTGCCGCGATGGCTCGGTGATGTTCCAAGGAATCAACGGGATCGTCGGTGGTGCAGGCCACCTCGACATTCGAGCGCTCCATGAACCCGCGTGCGGAAAAACCGGGCTGCGCGAGCATGTCGTTGCAGCGGTCGAAAATGTCCCGCGCGGTGGCTGGTCCCAGCAGGCTGTCGTCGATACCGAAGTAGCGCGCCAACTCGAGGTGCGACCAATGGTAGAGCGGGTTGCGGAGCAACTGCGGCATGGC
>CAIWSO010000023.1 GCA_903915315.1 uncultured Spartobacteria bacterium
CGTTGTATTTGTCGAGTTGCTCTTGGGGAGCATCGCCCGCCGGTTTGCGCGGAGGCTTGGGCGCTTGGGGCACCTCGATGTCCGGTTGGCGAAGCCAAGTGACGATTTCGAAGTCCGGCGCGGCGGCATCCAACGCTGCGAGGGCTTCCTCGCCATAGGGGATCGCCGAGTGACGGAACCCCACGGTGGTGGTGCACACGAGGACGCGCTTGGGGGCGTCGGCGGCTTCGGCTACGATGGTTGAACCAATCATCATGGCGAGGGCGAGGTGTTTGATTTTCATAGTGGAAGAGAGGTCCAGCGGGCGTTGTGTTTGGAGCTGTCCACCGCCGCTTCGATGAAGGCCATGCCGCGGATGCCGTCCTCGATCTTCGGGTAGTCGAGCGCGGTAGCGTCGGGAGTAGTCCCATCGATGACAGCGCGGAGGTGGTTTGCGAAATTGCGGTAGATGTTGGCGAAGGCTTCCAAGTAGCCCTCGGGGTGGCCCGCTGGGATGCGCGTGTGCGCGGCGGCGTTGGCGCCGAGGTAGCCGAGGCCAGTGCGGCGGATTTCCGTCGGGCGGTCGTTCCATTTCACAAGAAGTGTATTCGGTTCCTGTTGGTGCCACTCGAGCCCGCCGAGTTCGCCATAGACGCGGATGGTGAGGTTGTTCTCCTCGCCCACGGAAATCTGGGACGAGTGGAGGATGCCCTTCGCGCCGTTGTCGAAGCGAAGGAGGACATTGCCGTCATCATCCAGCGCGCGGCCTTCGACGAAAGTCGTGAGGTCAGCCGCGAGTTCCTTGATGTGGAGGCCGGTGATGAACTCTGCGAGGTTTTCGGCGTGGGTGCCGATGTCGCCGAGGCAACCGGCTGCGCCAGATTTGGCCGGATCGGTGCGCCAGGCGGCTTGCTTCTGACCCGATTCCTCGAGGCGAGTGGAGAGCCAACCTTGCGGGTATTCCACGACGACCTTGCGGATTTTTCCGAGTTGGCCGGTGTGCACCATGTCACGGGCTTCTTTGACGAGCGGGTAGCCGGTGTAGTTGTGGGTGAGACCGTAGAGCAGACCTGTTTTGGCAACGAGGGCGCCGAGATCCTTCGCCTCCGCGAGATTGAAGGTCGCGGGTTTGTCGGAGAGGACCGGGAAGCCGTGTTCCAACGCGGCCTTGGCGGCGGGGAAGTGGACATGGTTCGGAGTGACGATGGCAACGAAATCCATACGCTCGCCGAGCGGCAAAGCGGCCTCGGACTTCATCATCTCCTCGAAGTTGCCGTAGCATCGCTCCGGCGGAAGGAAGAAATCGGCTCCCGAGTCGCGGGAGCGTTGCGGGTCGCTGCTGAATGCGCCGCAGACGAGTTCGATCTGCCCGTCGAGAGCCGCCGCCATGCGGTGGACGCCTCCAATGAAGGCTCCACGGCCGCCGCCGACCATGCCCATGCGGATTTTGCGTTTGGCTGCGCTCATTGAGATTTGCCTTTCTTTTTGTCGAAGGCGGCGTCGAACGCCACGGCGCTTGAAGAGAAGTCGAGTTGACGCACGAAGGCGGCCGACTCAGTGGCGCCGTGGATGCGATCCATGCGAACGTCCTCCCACTCGACCGAGAGCGGGCCATGATAGCCAACCTCGTTGAGGGCCACGATGACCTCCTCGAAATTGATGTCGCCGCGACCCACCGAACGGAAGTCCCACTGGCGGCGGGCGTCGCCAAAGGTCGTGTGACCGCCGAAGACGCCGACCGAACCGTCGCCGTGACCCCACCAGGCATCTTTGATGTGAGCATGAAAAATACGCGGACCGAATTTCCGGATGAACGCGACATAGTCCACCCCTTGGTAGCCAAGGTGCGAGGGATCGTAGTTGAAGCCGAAGCGGCGGTGGTTTTTCACAGCAGCAAGGGCGCGCTCGGCGGTGGCGATATCGAATGCGATCTCGGTGGGATGCACCTCGAGGGCGAAATCGACATCCGCTTTGTCAAATGCATCAAGGATCGGCGTCCAGCGTTTCGCGAAGTCGGCAAATCCGGCGTCCCAGTATTCCTGCGAGGTCGGCGGAAACGCGTAGATCGAATGCCAGATCGAGGAACCGGTGAATCCGTTGACGGCAACGCGGTGCGGGGCTTTCGAGAAGCCCGGCTTGGCATTGAAAAACGCGCGGGCGGCCTTCGCTGTGAGCGCCATCTTTTTGGCGGCGCGGCGGCGGACGCCTTCCGGTTCGCCATCGCCCCAGACATCGGGAGGGAGGATGGATTTGTGGCGGGCATCGATCGGATCACAGACGGCCTGGCCGACGAGGTGGCTCGAGATTGAGAAGCAGGTGAGGCCGTGGTCAGCGAGGAGTTCCCATTTTTCGCGGATGTAGGATTTCGACGAGGCGGCCTGGTCGACATCGAAGTGGTCGCCCCAGCAGGCGAGTTCGACACCGTCGTAGCCCATTTTTTTGACAAGCGGGGCGAGATCTGTGAGTGGCAGATCGGCCCATTGGCCGGTGAATAATGTCAGAGGTCTTGGCATGGTGTGGGTAGGTGAGGTTGTTTACTTTGGAAGGTTGGCTGCCATGATCGCCTGTTGGACGGCCTCACGGAGTGGGCCTTCCGGTGCGGCGGCGAGGACTTTGTTGGCGAAGGCTTTTTTCACTTGGGCTGGAGCTTTGACTTTCGGGTCGAGAAGTTTGGTTGCGGCCTTGAGGAGTTTTTCCCGACTGGGATCGTCCAAGTCGGGAACCGAGGCGGCGTCGAGAATCAAGTCGCCGACGGAAAAATCAGACCAAGTCACCAATTGATTGACGGCGGTTGGTCGAAGTGTGGCATCGCTGCGAACCCAATCCACCAGCGTCTTGACGGAGTCGGGGCAACGGAGTGCGGGAATGGTGAAGAGAAGCGCTTCGCGGTTTTCCGGTGATGCGGTCTGGAATGCCGGAAGGAAGACAGACTTCCAGAGAGCAGCTTCGGCGCTCAATCTTGGAGCGATTTTGCGGAATGCAGCGATGTAAGGTTTGGGGTCGGAGCCTTGCGGAGTTTCGCCGACCCAGCGGAGGAGTTGGGAGGCCGTTTCGAATTGGCCCATGATTTCGAGCGAGGCAAGCGCGGCTTCGCGCTGCTCGGCGCCGGACTTCGGCGAAGCGAAATGAAGAAGGAGGGCTTCCGTGCCATCCGGATTGCGGAAGGCGAGTAACGTGATGTCCTTGGGGCTTGGCGCGGCCTTGGCCTGTTCCACGAGTCGTTGGTCGAGGCCGGAAATCTTCAGGCGATTGATGGCGAGTGAAGCGGCAGGCAAGGTTTGAGGGGATTTTTTCAGCGCTTCGGCGACGAGAAAGTCCACGCTTTTTTCCGTTCCGCAGGAGCCAAGAAGTTCGATGGCGATGGTTTTTTTGTTTCCATCCAAGGCCGCGGCGAGGGCTAGGAGATCGTCTTCCCGCGAGGTGTCCGATTTTTGCGCCAGCGCGACATGCACGGCGAGGCGTGCATCCTCATTGAGGGTTGGCAGTGCGGCGAGGACAGGATCCTTCAGCTTGGCTTTGCCTGAAAGAACGGCGAGGTGGAGGATTTCGGTGGTGCCCGGAGTGTCTTGTTTGGCGAGGAGTTCAGTAACAATCGGCGCAGCTAAGGAGCCATCACCTGCGGTAGCCAAGGCATTGAAAATCTCGCAACGGATCGAAGCGTTGACGGCCTTTGGCCAAAGGGCGGAAATGACTTTGTCTCCATCCGCTTGTTTGCTGGCGCAGCGAACGAGCGCGCCTTGGGCCGCAGGAAGGATCGCGGGCGGGCAGTTTGGCAGGAAGTTGTTCAACGCCTTGAGCGCCTCTTTGCCGCCAAGCGAGGCGAGGGATTGGGCTGCCAGTGAGGCGATGGACTGGTCGGGCGAGGTCAACCTCGAGGCGAATGCGGGAATGGCGGAGGCATCAGCGCGCGTGGCGAGCGAATCCATGAGACCGAGCGTCCACGCGGGTTGGTCTGCTTTTTCAAGAGCCTTCAGGAGCGGCGCGGATGCGGCAGGGTCTGGGTTGTTCTGCAGAGCGCAGCGGGCTCCTTCCCGAATGAGGGGCGTGGAATCGGAGAGCAGGGCACTGAGACCGGGCACCGAGGAGGCGGAGGCGAGGAAGGGCAATTGCCCCAAGGCGCTGAGGCGCGAAGGCTGCGGGGCCGCCGTGTCCGAGGCGAGTGCCAGAAGGTCTTTTTCCAAAGCGGCTGCGGTGGCCGGGTCAGTTCCGGGTTTTCCGGCCTCAAAGGCGAGTTGGCGGAGCTTTGTTTCCGCCTCGAAGCGTTTCGTCAAATCGGGCGAGGCGAGGTTTTCGAGGACATCCCCCGGAATGGCTGCTTGTGCGGCCAAGGCGGTGGCGAGGAAGAGAGTGGTGAAAAGGTGTTTCATAAGTGTGGTTGATTGAAATTTTATACGGGGAGCTGATATCCGGCGCGGCGGGTGTAGTCGGCGAAGCGGGAGGCTTCGGGGTCTCCGGTGATTTCCCGTTTTTCGGGGTTCCAGTGAATTGGGCGGTTGAGGCGCTCTGCGATTCCCGCGAGGCCGCAGATGTCAAAGGTGCTTGCGCCGACGGTAGCCGGACAAATCGGGGGCCGTCTGGAGATGATCGAGTCGAGCCAGTTTTGACGGTGGTCATTCGAGCGGTAGGCGCGAAATTCGCTGGACGAGGGAATTTGTGAAGCCAGCCCAGCAGGCGTGGTCTCAATTTCGCCGCGTGAGACCTTGACCTCGCCATTTTTTCCGACAAAGCGGATCATGGCTCCGTTGGCCGGACCGCCACCTTTCGAGGCAGTAACTTTTAGGCCGTTTGCATACTGGTGGTATTGATAGGGAGAACCTTCAAATCCCTTTGGAACGAAGAGCACGGGCCCGTTGCCATCCATGTCGAGGGCCCATTGTACGATATCGAAGTGATGCGCGCCCCAGTCGCCGTTTTTGCGCGATCCGTAGTCCCAGAAGATGCGCCACCCGCTGCCGTAGTTGCCAAGCACACGCATATTGTTGTAGGGCCTCCATGGGGCGGGGCCAAGCCAGCGGTCGTAGTCGATGTCGGCGGGGACGGGTTCCTCGGGAAGCAAGTTGACGGGTGGAAAATCGCCCCTCAAATCAATGTGAATCTCGGTGATCTCGCCGATCCAGCCGTTGCGAACGATGTCCACGGCTTGGCGCATCGCGGGGTCGGAGCGTTGCATGCTGCCCACTTGAAGGATGCGACCATAGCGTTTTTCTGCTGACACCATGGCCGCCGACTCGTCCAGTGTGAGAGCCATGGGTTTTTCGACATAGACATCCTTCCCGACGCGCATGGCATCGATCGAGATCGCCGCATGCCAGTGGTCGGGCGTGGCGATGATGACGGCGTCGATATCGCTGCGAGCCATGATGTCACCGTAATCGACATAGCCGACGGCGTCGGGGTTCTTTTGTTTGAGCCTGGCCAGAGCGGCTTCGCGCTTGGATGTTTTCACATCGCAGACAGCGACAAGGTCGATCATCGGGTGGGATTGCGCCCAACCGTGGTGCCCATCCATGATAAGGCCGCAACCGATGAGCGCCATGCGGACGCGGTTGTTTGCTCCGATCGGATTAGATCGAGCGATGTAGGGGAAAAAAATCGTGCCGGCGGCGGTGGCGAGTCCGGCCTTAATGAATGATCGGCGGGAGAGTGTCTCAGTGGTGGATGGATGGATGGGCATAGGTGTTGGCGATAGAGTTTTCAAACAGGGAGTGGATATCCGGCGCGGCGGGTGTAGTCGGCGAAGCGGGAGGCTTCGGGATCTCCGATGATTTCCCGTTTTTCGGGGTTCCAGCGGATCGGGCGGTTGAGGCGCTCCGCGATCCCCGAGAGCCCGCAGACATCGAAGGTTCTTGCGCCGACGGTGGCCGGACAAATCGGGGGCCGTCTTGAGATGATCGAGTCGAGCCAGTTTTGACGATGGTCGTTTGAGCGGTAG
>CAIWSO010000024.1 GCA_903915315.1 uncultured Spartobacteria bacterium
CCGTTGCCAAAGCCAAGCCCGTTGCCAAAGCCAAGCCCGTTGCCAAAGCCAAGCCCGTTGCCAAAGCCAAGCCTGTTGCCAAAGCCAAGCCCGTTGCCAAAGCCAAGCCTGTTGCCAAAGCCAAGCCTGTTGCCAAAGCCAAGCCTGTTGCCAAAGCCAAGCCCGTTGCCAAAGCCAAGCCCGTTGCCAAAGCTAAGCCTGTTGCCAAAGCTAAGCCTGTTGCTAAACCACCCGTCAAAAAGGAAGCCAAGCTCATTACTGTGGTCAGAATAAAGAGCAAGCCCGCCTTGAAGGTGACTGGTTGGGTTGCCAAGCAGCGCGAACGTCTTCTCGCCCTTAAAGACACGCTCCTTGATTCGATGATTGGCGTCGGCAAAGACTCTCTACGCTCCCGTGCCGATGGAAGCGAAGCCTCCGCCTTTGGAATGCATACGGCGGACGCAGGCAGCGATGCCTATGACCGCGACTTCGCCCTCAGCCTCCTTTCCCAAGAGCGCGATTCCCTTTTTGAAATTGATGCCGCCCTCAAGAAAATCGAGACCGGCACCTACGGCAACTGTGAGATGTCCGGAAAGCCGATCCCTCACGCCCGCCTAGAAGCTCTTCCCTTCGCCCGCTACACCGTGGAATGTCAGTCCGAGTTGGAAAAAACCAACCGCCTTACCCGCGTTCGTCAGCCGGTCACATCCCTCTTCGGCCTCGGTGAGGAAGAAGGCGGCGAATCCGAAGAAGAGGAAACCACCACGGAAACCAAAGAATAATCAATTATGGCACAGGAAAACATCACATTGGAGTGCACTGAAGCGAGAGCCGAGGGCAAATCCCCATCACGCTACATCACAACGCGCAATAAAAAAAGCCCGCGCACTCCGACCCGTCTCGAAAAGAAAAAGTACAACCCCAATCTCAACCGACATACGCTTCACCGCGAAATCAAATAACACGCCATGCAGCCCAAAACTCCACAACGCCGCTCCAACTTCCGCCGCGCCAACCGCACGATGCCGCGCCGCCGAATCGATATCAACATCGAGGCGATCGATTACAAGAACCCTGATTTACTCAAGCGCTTCGTCACCGAAAGCGGGAAAATCCTCCCACGTCGCATCACGGGCATGTCCGCCAGACTCCATCGCAAGATCACCCGCGAGGTCAAACGTGCCCGCGCTGTGCTCTTGATGAAATAAGTCGCCATGGTCCATCCGCGAGGTTTCGGCCTCGCAGGATAGTCCATACCGAGTCGCGCCAATACATCGGCCGCAGCTCACCCGCTTGAAAGCCCATAACGAATTGCCCTGCCTTATCAAAAAGGCAGGCTTGATTTTAGCTGAAATTTGATCACTCTCGCCGAATGAAAACTCTTTCGATTACGCTCATCATTGCTGCCACTCTTGTTCTTTCGGCATGCCACAAAAAGAAGCCCAAGGAATTCGCCGGGGTTGATGGAGATTTCGTCAACAGTACGCCACTTGGCGAGCGTTTTGAAGGATCCAATTTTTTCAGCGAGACCGTGGCCCGCGGGAAGTTCTCACCAGTCCATTTTGGATATGACAGCTACGTTGTTTCGCCTGAGGAAACAAGCAAGGTGCAATCCGTCGCCCAGTCGCTGAAAGGTTCTTCCAGCAAGGTCATCATTGCGGGCTTCACCGATGAACGCGGAACTCAGGAATACAACCGCGGGCTCGGCGAGCGTCGCGCCCAAGCCGTACGCCAGTCACTCATCGATTCCGGCGTGAATGCCGACCTCATCCAAACGGTCAGCTTCGGCAGCGAAATGCCTGCCGATCCGGCTAGCACCGAACAAGCGTGGGCACTCAACCGCCGCGCGGAATTCGGCGTGGTGAAATAAATCATCCCTCTCCTTTCCGGCGGGCTATTCAAACCAGCGCCGCCATCCCAGCTCGATTGAGGTGCTCCATCTGCGAAGGTTTTTTGCTATCCGAAAGCCCTCTTGTTGCACTCGGCCAATGTGACGTTATACCAAAAGCCGCCTGCTTTTGGATTTTAAAAGTGGGGCCCATAGCACCAACAACAGCTACGGCTCGAACTTCATCTCGCCCGAGCGTACGATTCCGCGATGTGGCCGCCTGTGTTTCATTTGTGTTTTTAGTTTAAACAATCTTGCCTGCGGGCGGCGGATTCGAAATGGTAGGCGACTTCGGTTTCCATGTGGTCATTCATTAACCTCGCTCTCTTTGTTGCCGCTCTAAGCGCCCTTGTTTATTTCATGGTGCGCGCGAGAAGAAATTCCCGCGAACTCGAGCGTCGCCTTACGGAGTTGGAACTGGAGGAGGATCACGTCTTCGATTTTCTTCACGGAATCGGCGCGGCTTTTTCCGAAGGCGTGAGAAGCTCGGAGCTGCATAGGCTCATTGTCGAGAGCGCAGTTCGCATCATGGATGGAGCCGCTGGGGCCCTGTATCTCGCCAATAAGGACTGCACCACACTCACTCCATCCTTCATCACGCCGGGATGTCCCCCCTTCGTGACTATACCGGAACACTTACAAACCCACGCGGCCAACAAGCAGGCCTCGCTCGACAGCTTCCAACAACTCCAGCCGGCCGTTTCCGGCGAGGGCCTCATCGGTGAATGCTGGCTGACCGGTCAGTTCCGGACGGCCACCGCCGAAGAATTTTCCTCCGGTAAGTCCAACTCCGCGATTGTTGGGCCTCTCATTTATCGACACAAAATCCTTGGTGTTCTGGCCGTGGCGAACGGGGGGGAAAGCGTCGCTTTCTCCGACGCCGACCTCAAAGTCTTTCGCACTATCGCCGAGCAAAGCGCGTTCGCTCTCTACAATGAAGCGATTTATTTCGATGCGGGCGAAAAGAAGCTTCTCGATCGCGACTTGGAAATCGCGAGAGACATTCAACGGATTCTTTTGCCATCCGAAGCTCCGGTTTTTGACGGCTATGGCTTCAGCGCCCTCAGCATTGCCGCCAGGCATGTGAGCGGTGATTATTTCGATTACATTCCGCTGACCCCCCATCGTCTTGGCGTGGCCATCGCGGATGTCTCAGGCAAGGGGATACCCGCCTCGCTGATCACAGCGATGTGTCGAGGGGTGTTGCGCCGCGAAGCGAACGAATCTCCCCTGCCATCCGATGTCCTTCGTAGGGTGAATCGCCAACTTTACCCCGACATCAAAGAAGACATGTTTATCAGCATGGCTTATTTGATTTTGGATTCGAGTAGTGGACGCGTGGAGATGGCTCGCGCTGGGCATGACGCCCCGCTGCTCTATCGCGCCTCAACAGGTGAGGTCGAAAAACTCAGCCCGAAAGGCATGGCTCTCGGCATTGACAGCGGCGAGGTCTTCAATAGAGTTTGCACCGATTTGAGTTTCGAGATGGAACCCGGTGACTGCATCCTGCTCTACACCGACGGCGCTACGGAATCATTGAACCATCAGGGTCTTGAATATGGCGTTGAAAGGTTGATTGAAGCCCTGCAGTCCGCCGCTCCGCAGGGAGCGGCCCAAGTCGTCAATTGCGTCGCGGATGAAGTGAGAAACTTCACCGGCACCGACCTGAAACACGACGACATCACTCTTATCGCTATATCAAAAAAATGAATCATTCCCAAGAATCCGAACCCCTCGAGACTGAGTCCGAGGACCCTGCAACGAAGACCAGCAACACGGAAATCGCCGAGGTGGATTTTGAATCCGAGGCGGCCAAGCTGAAGGATCTCGCCCTGCGTGCGCGGGCCGATCTGGATAATTTCCGCAAGCGCTCGCTTCGCGAAAAAGAAGACGCTATCCGCTATGCCAACAACGGGCTCCTCGAAAAACTTCTGCCCGTTCTGGACAACTTTGAACTCGGCTTGGATGCGGCCAAAACAGCCCCTGACGCCGCTTCTGTGCTTCTTGGCATGTCGATGGTGCAAAAACAACTTCAGGAATTTATTCGCAGCCAAGGCCTCGAAGAAGTCAAAACGGAGGGCGAGATTTTCGACCCCAAGAAACATGATGCCGTTGCGCAGGAATTCAGTGCGGACATTCCCGAAGGTCAGGTCATCCGTCAGGTTCGCAAAGGTTACAACCTCAAGGACCGCCTCATCCGCGCCTCGTCCGTGATCGTTTCCAAAGGCCCACAAAAATGAGTCGCAAGCGCGATTACTACGAGATCCTCTGCGTCGAGAAATCATCGTCTGACGATGAGATCAAGCGCAGTTACCGCAAGCTGGCCGTTAAGTTTCATCCGGATAAAAATCCCGACAACGCCGAAGCGGAAGACAAGTTTAAGGAGTTGGGCGAGGCCTACGAGGTTCTGAGCGACTCATCGAAACGCGCGGCCTACGATCGATACGGACACGCCGCATTCCAAGGCGGGATGGGTGGCGGCGGTGGCGCAGGCGGCGGGGGGTTCCACGATCCCTTCGATCTCTTCCGTGAGGTTTTCAGCGGCGCAGGCGGTGGCGGCGGAATCTTTGAACAATTTTTTGGCGGCAACGGGGGCGGCGTCGATTCCTCCGGGCGTCAGCGCGGCTCCGATCTCCGCTACGATTTACAGATCACATTGGAAGAGGCCGCCAAGGGCTGCGAAAAGGAAATCGAAATTCGCAAACTCGATGGTTGCGAACCCTGCGGAGGAAGCGGCGCTCAGAAGGGATCCAAGGCTGTCACCTGCCCAACTTGCCGCGGACGCGGACAAGTCGCCGTCGCTCGTGGCTTCTTCCAAGTCGCGCAGACCTGCCCGGCCTGCCACGGCAGCGGAAGAATCATCGAGAAACCATGCTCCTCCTGTCAGGGCGATGGCCGCGTTGAAAAAACCAGTCGCGTTAAAATCAAAATCCCACCCGGCATCGACAGCGAGTCCCGCTTACGGAGCACCGGCGGTGGCGAAGCGGGATTACGCGGTGGCCCTCCTGGCGATCTCTACGTGGTCGTTCATATCAAGGAACACGAAGTTTTTACGCGCAATGGCATGGATCTCACCTGCGAAGTACCAATCCCGTTCTCCACAGCCGCCCTCGGCGGCGAAATCGAGGTTCCCACCCTCGAAGGGACTGTGACCTTGAAAATCCCAGCCGGAACCCAAAGCGCCTCCACCTTCCGAATCCGCGGTTTGGGTATGCCTGCTCTACAAGGTTTGGCCAAGGGCGACATCATCACCTACGTTCAAGTTGAGGTTCCCACACGATTGAATCCGGATCAGCGCGAGGCACTGCAGGCCTTTGCGGAACTTTGCGGGGAGGAAAACAATCCGATTAACAAAGGTTTCTACGATCGCGTGAAATCGTTTTTCACTTGAGGCCATGATTCTCTCCACCGCCCAAATGCTCGACGCGGAGGCCAAGGCCTTTGCGGAGGGCCGGACGGCGGAGGAACTCATGGAGCAGGCGGGATCGCAGTTGGCGGCATTGGTTCGCCAGTTCCATCCCACACCCGGCACGTGCCGGATATTTTTTGGTAAGGGCCACAATGGCGGCGACGTCCTTGTCGCCGGGCGTCATCTGGCCGCTGAAGGTTGGGGAATCGTATTGGAGCCGATTTTTCCCATAACCGCCCTATCCCCGCTAACGGCGACCCAACTCTCCCGCCTCCCGACCAGCATCCCTAGCCAAGCACGGCCACTGGTCGTCCTTGATGGAATTCTTGGAATCGGAATCAAGGGCGATCCGCGAGAACCCGTCGCCACGGCAA
>CAIWSO010000025.1 GCA_903915315.1 uncultured Spartobacteria bacterium
AAATACCAACCCCTTCCCAAGGTTGATCTTCCGAACCGCCAGTGGCCGGATCGGACCCTTTCCGCCGCTCCGATCTGGTGCAGCGTGGATTTGCGCGACGGCAATCAGGCGCTCGCTCAACCGATGAGCGTGGACGAAAAAATCGAATACTTCGACATGCTTGTCGGTATCGGATTCAAAGAAATCGAAATCGGTTTTCCTTCGGCCTCTCAGATCGAATTTGATTTTTGCCGTCGTCTCATCGAGGAGAACCGGATCCCAGACGATGTCTCGATTCAAATCCTCTGCCAATGCCGCGAGGATCTCATCCTTCGCTCGTTGGAAGCCCTCACCGGGGCGAAGAACATCATTTTCCACCTCTACAATTCGACCTCGCCACATCAGAGAGAATACGTCTTCCAAGCCACTCGCTCGGATATCATTCGTATCGCGACGCATGCCGTCACCTTTCTTAAAAAATCCATGAACCCGCTCGTGGTTGGCGGATCTCGTATCCGATTGGAATATTCGCCGGAGAGCTTCACGAGCACAGAACTCGATTTCGCCCTCGAGATTTGTGAAGCGGTCACCGATGCTTGGCAGCCAACGCCGGATAATAAAATCATCCTCAATCTCCCGGCCACCGTCGAATACGCCACTCCGAATATCCATGCCGACCAGATCGAATGGATGTCCACCCACCTCACGCGCCGCAATTTAACCATCCTCTCGCTGCACACCCACAACGACCGAGGCACGGGAACAGCCGCGACGGAACTCGGTCTTCTGGCGGGAGCCGATCGCGTGGAGGGAACTCTATTCGGCGTTGGAGAAAGAACTGGCAATCTCGATATCGTCACTGTCGCTCTGAATTTCTACACCCACGGCATTCATCCCGGGCTCGATCTCAGCCGCATCAACGCTATCCGCGAAGTCTACGAACGTTGCACCCGTATGGAGGTTCATCCACGGCATCCCTACGCCGGCGACCTTGCATTCACGGCTTTCAGCGGCTCCCACCAAGATGCCATTAAAAAATCTTGGGAGCGCCAAAGCTCCGAAAAACCTTGGGATGTCCTTTATATTCCGATCGATCCCGCGGACATCGGCCGCAGCTACAAGGCCATCATCCGCATCAATTCTCAATCCGGCAAAGGCGGTGTCGCTTATGTATTGGAAAAAGAATTCGGCTACCAGTTGCCCAAGCTTCTTCAAAAGGAACTCGGCCGCCTCGTCAACGACCTCTCTGATCAAAAAGGCACGGAACTCACGGCTCAAGATGTTCACCAGCTTTTTCTGGAGTCCTTTCTCATTCGCGACGGAGCCGTCGCATTGGAAGCTTTCCGCGCAATCGATCGCAGCGACCTGGTCACATGCGAGGCCGACCTTCGCCTTCAAGGATCGCCAGTGACCGTCCGCGGCTCTGGAAACGGCCCGATCGACGCTTTTGTCCAAGCTCTCGCAGGAACTAGTTTGCCGGCGATCGAGATTTTAAATTACTCCGAGCACTCGCTGGGTGCTGGAGCTGGGGCGCGCGCGATCAGCTATATCCAAATCAAGGTGCCCACTGGCAGGACCTTCTACGGCGTCGGCAGTGATACGAATATCGAGCTCGCTTCGATCCATGCGATCGTCAGTGCCCTCAACCGTGCTATCGCTTAGGAAAAACGGACTTTTCCGCCATTAGGATAAGCTCGGCGGTTTCTCTTATACCATTGTCCCTTTGAAAATGGATTTTACAGCGCAAAAGAAAGGGGGCATGGCCGTCTCGGCCGTGT
>CAIWSO010000026.1 GCA_903915315.1 uncultured Spartobacteria bacterium
AGCACGGGTGAAAATAACCGGTCTGCTCTTCCAATGTCTTCACGAAAGCCGCGACGCGCGCGTGTTTGCTCATGGCTTGGCAGGGCGTCCAAGCTTGAGCCCCTCGATCGTAGCGGCATCGAGCTTCCCTGTCGGACGCCGCTTATTGGCCGTCTGCCAGTCTTTGATTGCCGTTGTGAGAGCCTCACTCGGAAGTCCGTTGTGTTTTCCACCATAGAAGCCCAAACTGGCCAGCTTGGCCTGCGCTTGACGGATCGCGGCGACCTGCGCCTCCGAGCCTGAGCGGGCCAGCGGGCCACCCGAAAAAAGGCCGCCTATTGCTGTGTAGGAGGGGGCAGGCACGGCTTTATTGATGCCCAGTTCGGTGATCGTTTGTTGGTTGAGCTCACCAGTCACCTTCAAGTTCCCTGCGACTTGAAATCGTCTGATCGCCGCGCACGTCATGCTGCCGCTGGAACCATCGACCTGGCCTTTGTAATATCCGAGCTTGGACAGGCGGGACTGGGCCGCGCGAATGAGTTCATCCGCCTTCAGTGGAGCGGAAAAAACGCCACAGGCACAGAGGGCCAGCATAAGGGATCTCATGGAGAAAATCATAAGCACGGATGCGGCGGAATCAAGTCCGTCGGGGACATCTCAAGCGGAAACAATTTCGCCGCGTTGCTTGCGTCCGAGTGCATCGTAGGTCGCATATTTATACATTTCGGAAAGGGTCGGGTAGTTGTAGCAGGTGTTGATGAAAATGTCGGCGCCTTGCTCGAGAAGGAGCGCGGTGAGGCCTATATGCACGAGATCGGTCGCCTGCTCGCCGATGCAGTGGATGCCAAGCAACTTCATGTCCTCTGCGTGGAAGAGGAGCTTTAAGAAGCCGTCCTTATCGCCGATGATGAAGCCTCGGCTATTTTGCGAGTAGAGGGTTTTACCGATGACATAGGGGGTTTTTTTATCGCGGAGGGATTCCTCGTTTTCCCCAGCGGATGAGCACTCTGGGATCGTATAGATGCCGAGGGGAAGGATGCGGGCGAGACCTGTTTTATACTTCAGGTCAAAGGCATGAGCCATGGCCACACGGGCCTGTTCCATGGATGTCGATGCGAGCGCAGGAAAACCAATCACATCCCCAGCCGCATAAATATTCGGCACCTCGGTCTGGTAGTGGTCGTTCACTTTTAAAAGCCCGCGCTTATCCGCGCTCAGACCTGCCATTTCAAGGCCGAGGTCAGCGGTATTCCCTTGTCGTCCCGAGGCAACAAGGACGAGATCAACAGCATCGGGAGCGTGGTTTTTGAGAGTGACGGCGATTTTTTCTTCCGCGCTCACGGAGGTCACAGACTCATTTAAAAAGAGCGAGATCCCCATCGCGCTCATGGCCGCTTGCAAGCTGCGAGAGACCTCGGAGTCGAGAAATCCGAGAAGGCGATCACGGCCGTCGACGAGCGTTACCCTCACTCCGAGAGCCGCAAAAATGCAGGCATATTCGCAACCGATCACTCCGCCGCCAACGACGAGAAGTGACTCTGGAAAGCGGTCGATATTGAGAATAGTATCCGATTCCACAATGCGGGGATCGCTCCAAGGGTATTCCGGGGGATGGTGCGGACGGGTGCCGGTGGCGATGAGGATTTTTTGGGTGCGGAGGGATTGCGCGGTGCCGTCGGCACTCTGCACTTGGACGGAATTGGGATCGAGAAGCGTGGCTGTGCCTAGGTATTGATCGATGTGGTGTCGTTCGAGGTTGTTCGCGATGCGTTCCCGCTCCATCGAGCGAACGGTCTTAAAGTGATTAAGAAAACTCGCGGCATCCATGCGTTGCGAGAAATTGAAGTCTAAGCCGTATAGTTCGCGCTTCCGAAAACCACT
>CAIWSO010000027.1 GCA_903915315.1 uncultured Spartobacteria bacterium
ATTGAAGATCGAGCTCGAATCCCTGCCCACCGAGCTCGACCAACTCGAACGTCAAATTATGCAGCTCGAAATGGAGCGTCAGGCACTCAAAAAAGAAAAAGATCCCGCAAGCCGTGAGCGCTTGGAAAAACTCGAGCGCGAACTCGCTGACGTGAAGGAACAATCCTCCACGCTCCGTGCCCAATGGCTCAAGGAAAAGGAAGAGATCGGCAAATCCCAGAAGGTCGCTGAGAAAATTGAGCATTTGAGATCCGAGTTGGAGCAGGCCCAGCGTCGAGGCGATCTCCAACGCGCGAGCGAAATCCAATACGGTCAAATCCCCGAAATGGAGAGAGCGCTCCACAAAATTCAATCCACCGATCCCGACTCTGTTCTTTCCAAGAAAGGCGGCATTCTTCGTGAGGAGGTCACCGAGGAGGATATCGCCAAGGTCGTTGCCACCTGGACTGGTATTCCTGTATCTCGTTTGCAAGAAGGCGAACGGGCGAAACTAGTGAAAATGGAAGAGCGCCTCATGGAACAAGTCGTCGGTCAGCAACAAGCCATCAAGGCTGTTTCTAATGCCGTTCGCCGTGCTCGCGCTGGCCTTCAAGATGAGAATCGTCCGATCGGTTCCTTTCTTTTCCTCGGCCCGACTGGTGTCGGAAAAACCGAGCTTTCCAAGGCGCTTGCTGAATTTCTCTTTGATGACGAGGGAGCGATCATTCGTCTCGATATGTCGGAGTACATGGAGAAACACACTGTCGCCCGCCTTATTGGAGCCCCTCCGGGCTATGTGGGTTACGAGGAAGGGGGACAATTGACTGAGGCCGTCAGACGCAAACCGTATTGCGTGATTCTTTTTGACGAAGTGGAAAAAGCTCACCCAGATGTATTCAATGTCCTTCTTCAAGTGTTGGACGATGGACGCATCACTGATGGGCAGGGGCGAACGGTCGATTTCAAAAACTGCGTTCTCATTATGACCTCGAATATCGGTTCCCAATACATCATGGAGGACCTAGAAAAAGGGGAGCGGAATCGCCGAGTTCAGGAAGCTCTTCGAGGGCATTTCCGCCCAGAATTTCTCAACCGCATCGATGAGATCATCATCTTCGACCGCTTGGATAGCAGTCAGATCACTCACATCGTCGATATCCAGTTGACCCGTCTCCTGCAGCGCCTCGCCAAGCAGAATATCACTCTCACTCTAGATGACTCAGCGAAGCAGTTTCTTGGTAGGGAAGGCTACGACCCTGCCTATGGGGCTCGCCCTCTCAAGCGCGTCATTCAACGTGAGATTCTTGATCCGCTCAGCCTTGAAATTCTCGATGGACACTTCGGTGAGGGAGATCATATCCAGGCGCGACAAATGGAAGGGAAACTTAGCTTTCAAAAATCTAATGGGGCAGGGTAGATAGTCTGTTTTCACTCTCTCCGAATGGTCATCAAATTACGTTTCTCAAAATATAGCTCATTTTTAGCCGTTCTCGCCGGGCTTCTGTTCACTGCCAATTTCGCGTTGGCGGATGTGGATTTTGTTCAAGTGCCTAGCGAGGTCATGAAAAGAGAGGTCCCTGCCTCGGTCACAATGCCCCGCAATTACGCGAGCACGAAGACTCGGCTTCCCGTTGTCTACTTGTTGCACGGTGCCGGCGACGATGAGCGTGGTTGGGGCCTCAATACGCCTGTGCAGGAAATGGCAGATAAATATGGCGTCATTATAGTAACGCCTAGCGTCGGACTCAGTTGGTATTTCGACAGTCCTGTGGATAGCAGCAGTCAGTTTGAAACTTTCGTATCAAAGGAACTCGTGAAGTATGTGGACTCACATTATCGGAGTTTGCCAAAACGAGAGGGCCGCGCGCTCGCTGGTTTGAGTATGGGTGGACATGGGGCCATGTTCCTCGGTCTCCGTCACAAGGACATATTCAGCGCTGCAGTTCCGATCAGTGGGGGAGTAGATGTATGCGGTTCCCACCCCCTCGTTGGACCGTTCTCAGAGAGATGGGGGATTAAGCAATACCTAGGCCCCATTGAGATGTACCCCGAACGCTGGCGCGAACTCAGCGTCATCAATCAAGTGGACAGGCTCAAGTCCGGCGAGTTGGCCATTTCCATTGACTGCGGCACGGGAGATTTCTTTATCGAGGTGAATCGTCAACTTCATGCGAAGCTGACTGAAAAGGGCATCTCTCACGAGTACGTCGAGTTTCCCGGTGGGCATAGTTGGGAATACTGGCGACTCGCTCTCCCTCGGCAGATGGAGTTCCTAAATCACCACTTCCAGAATTTAGCTGCGACACAAAAACTCGGTAAGTCGAAATAATGCGCCCTGCTCCGTGCGTGATATTCAGCGGCTCGGATTATTCTTGGTCTGAAAAAAACTCGCTTTGCTCTGACTTGGCCTTGGGGGCTTGGAGTCCGAGTTTTCTATAAGCTTTAGGCATGGCAACTCGGCCCTGCGCGGTTCGTTTCACGTACCCTTGCATGATCAGATACGGTTCGTGAACTTCCTCGATGGTTCCCGATTCCTCACCGATCGCCACGGCGAGGCTATTGACTCCCACTGGCCCGCCATCAAAAAGTCCAATGATCGCTTCGAGGATGCGTTTGTCCATTTCGTCAAATCCCTCGGAATCGATATCCAGCATGGTGAGTGCTTCTGCCGCTGTTTGAGCGGTGATGCGTCCTCCGGCGCGGACGAGAGCGTAATCTCTTACCCATCGAAGTAGGTTGTTGGCGATACGGGGTGTGCCTCTAGCGCGGCGGGCGATCTCCATATCGGCACCTGGTTCCAATTCGCTGTTAAGTAACCCAGCGCTGCGAGAAACAATCTTGGCGAGGGTTTCCGCCGTGTAATAATCCAAGCGGCAATTCATGCCAAATCGGGAGCGGAGCGGGTCGCTGATCATTCCTGATCGCGTTGTCGCACCGACTAAGGTGAAAGGAGCCAGATTCAACCGCACTGTTCTCGCGCTTGGGCCTTGATCGATCACTATATCCAGTTTGAAGTCCTCCATGGCAGGATAAAGGTATTCCTCGATGGCGGGCTGCAGGCGGTGAATCTCGTCGATGAAGAGGACGCCGCCACGTTCGATATTCGTAAGGAGACCTGCGAGGTCGCCGGCTTTATCGATCATCGGGCCGCTAGTCGTGCGTACCTCGGCTCCCATGGCATTGCCAATAATGTAGGCGAGAGTGGTCTTGCCTAGCCCCGGGGGGCCGCTTAAAAGAATGTGCTGGAGTGTGTCGCCACGTTGCTTGGCGGCTTCCACCATCACCTGCAAGCGCTCAACGGTTTTATCCTGCCCCGCAAATTCCTCAAAAAGAGGCGGGCGAAGGGAAACCTCAAATGCTGAATCCAGCGGTTCGAGTTCCTGAGATTTGGGATCCGGCTTGCTCATCGTTCCAGTGAGATTTTCATTGGGATCTCAAATATCAACCATTTTAAATCGAGAACCAAGGAAATGAAATAATCCTGAAATACGGCTTAAAATAAAAGCGCTCCAATAATCCATGCATTGGACACCATATCCAATAATCCGCATCAATAATTAGAGCAGCTTAGCCAGAATCTTCCTAGACGGACGGGTTCCTCTTTTGGGATCAAAAAGGAATGTCGTCGTCGTTATCGTGGGGAGCTGCTGGCGGCGTATAGGGACGGGATGGAGCGGGGGAAGCGGTGCGGCGTGGCGCAGGGGCTTCGCCGCCCTCGTGGTCCCCACGTGGCCCTGATGGAGCATCGCCGCCGGTGCGAGCACCAAGAAGTTGGAGGTTTTCACCCACCACCTTCATGCGGCTGCGTTTTTGACCACTGGCTTTGTCATCCCAAGTATCCATGCGAAGGCGACCTTCGATGTAGACTGGGCGGCCTTTTTTAGCATATTCCCCGGCGATTTCCGCAAGGCGACCCCAAAGCTCGACATCCACAAAGGTTGTCTCTTCACGCTTCTCGCCGTTATCGAGAGTGTAGTTGCGATTAATGGCGAGGCCGAGGTCGGCAACAGCGCTGCCTTTGGATGTGAACTTGACTTCTGGGTCGCGTGTCACGTTGCCGATGAGGATAACTTTGTTGACGTTCGCCATGGGATTTGGGGTCTGTTAAGGTTAGGCTGCTGCAGCGACTGCTGCTTTCTTAGCGGGCAATTGCATGTAATTTTGCAGCAAAATATCGTTGTCCAACTTGAACTTGGCGCGGACTTTTTCGATGACTGTTGGTGCAGCTTCGAAAATATAATTCACGAAATAGGCGCTTTTGGTGTGTTGGGACTCGTAAGCGAGTTCGCGCTTCTCGAGGCGTTGCACTTGTTCAATGCGTGCGCCTTCATTCTGGAGAACTTTCTCCAAACGCTCGATCGTGTCTTTGATGGTTTCTTCTTTTCCCTTGGTGTTAAGGGCGAGTAGTGCTTCGTATCTGTTCATTATTCCTAGTTTTTTTGGTTGAATTGATTCATTGCGGCATCGATGCCGTGGGCGTTTGCGTATTCAAACGCATCTGCAGCCCGGGTCACGCTTTCTTCGACGGCGGGTAGTTCTTCGTTGGTGAAACGTCCGAGCACATGATCGTGAAGGGCGCTACCGTCAGGTTGACCGATTCCTACGCGGAGGCGGGGAACGGCTTCAGTGCTGAGGTGGACAAGGACGGACTCCAGTCCGTTATGGCCGCCCGCACTTCCGGATTTCCGAAGACGAAGAGTCCCAAGAGGCAAAGAAATGTCGTCAAGGATGACGATCACTTCATTGGTTGGGATCTTGTAATACCTGGAAAAATCGCCAACAGCTTCGCCGCTCAGATTCATAAAAGTTTGTGGCTTTATGATCGTGCGGCCACCGACTTTGGCGCTATCCGAGTTCCATTTCGGCTCAAACGAAAACGAGGTGGCTGTACGGCGGGCAATTTCGTCCGCAACAAGAAACCCGACATTGTGACGGGTGCCTGCGTATTCCTTTCCTGGGTTTCCCAGGCAGGCGACGAGACGAAATGCTGCCGTTTTTTCCACGCTGAGCAGGTCTTACTTCTTGGCTGCGGCCTCGACCTTTTTCTCTTTGATGACTTCTGGAGCTTTTGCAGCACCGGAAGCTGGAGTCGCCTCTACAACTTTGGGCTCGGCTACAATGAAGACCGTGAGATCAGCATCATCATTCACTTCGACGCCTTCAGGCAAGACGAGGTCACGGACGTGCAAGGAGTCGCCAACTTTCATCGCGCTGATATCGACCTTGATGAGTTCAGGTAAATTTTGTGGTAGGCAGCTGATGCTGACCGAGCGCATGTTTTGTTCCAGCAAGCCCCCGAAATTCTTAACGCCATCGGATTCGCCGAATGGTTCGACGGAAATCTCAGCGTTGATTTTGTCCGTCATGGAGACAGCGTGGAAGTCAACGTGGAGGATTTGGCGACGGATCGGATGATGCTGCACCTCTTGGATGAGGGTGAGTTGGTTTGTGACTTTCGATCCGTCTTGGATCTCGAGATCGACAAGGATGTTCTCGCCCACGGAGTGAGAGAGGATGACTTCGATATCGCGTCGGGTGACTTCGAGGTTCGACGGAGTGGTGCGTGCACCGTAGATCACGGCTGGTACTGCTCCACGGGCGCGGACGGTTTTCACCGAATTGCGACCGCTTTCGGTACGGGGACGTGCTATTAGTTTAACTTGCTTGGCCATAAATGTGACTTACTTGTTTTGTTTCAATTCAAAGAGCGAGCTTACGGACTCATCGTCGTGGATGCGCCGGATGCCTTCACCGAGTAGTTCTGCGACAGAGAGTCCTGTCACTCTGCTGCCAGGTGTGAGACGAACCGGAACGCTATTCGTGAAAATCAACTCCTTGATATCGGAGTCCTTTAAACGCTCAACGGCCAAATCTGTCAGAACAGCGTGAGAAACGCCAGCATAAATATCCAATGCCCCGTGTTTTCTTAAAATCTTTGCCGCGCTGGTGATTGTGCCAGCTGTTTCGGTAAGGTCATCAATGATGAGAATGTTTTTTCCAGCGACATCACCGATAATGTGGGAGGCCTCAGTCTCGGTGGCACTTTTCCTTTGCTTCACCACGATGGCGAGACGGGTGCCTAGAGCGGAGGCAAAAGCGGAACCCATTTTCACACCGCCCACATCCGGTGAAACCACGATGAGGTTGGGAATATTCAGGCTGCGAATATAGTCCACCATCACGGGTAGGGCATGAAGGTGATCGACGGGAATATCAAAAAAGCCCTGCAATTGTTGCGCATGAAGATCCATCGTCAAAACACGGTTCACCCCTGCAGCGGCAATGAGATTCGCAACGAGCTTAGCCGTGATCGGGACGCGGGGTTGGTCTTTGCGATCCTGCCTGGCGTAGCCGAAAAAGGGTATCACAGCGGTGATTCTTGCAGCACTGGCGCGGCGGGCGGCATCGACCAGAATCAGAAGCTCCATTAAGTTCTGGTTGGTGGGCGGACAGGTCGGCTGAATGATGAAAACATCACGGCCACGAATGTTATCGTTGATTTTAACGAAGGTTTCGCCGTCAGGGAAGGAGCTAACGGTGGCATCTCCCAACTCGCTACCGAGGTATTGGCAAATGTCGCGAGCGAGTGCGGGGTGTGCGTTTCCCGAAAAAATTTTCATCTCCGGGATGGTGGATAAACTCATGATGGATTTAGGCTGCGGGTGATTGTGCGTTGGAATTTCAGTTCGCGAGGGGAGAGGGTTTGGGAGGCGGTTCCTGAGGGATCGTCGGTTCGATGCGTGTTTGAGCTAGGCGATTCAAGTAGGCGGTCTCCATGGCGTCGCATTTTTTGGCAAGCGTGGGGTCGAGTTTTTTGATGCGGCGAAAAAGCTCGCGGTAATATTCGCGGTAGGCTGCGCGCTCGGCTTCAAAGGTGCGTGCTGCTTTGGCCTTGGCTAACAGGGATTCGAGCGCGGGAGTTTTTTCGACTTTCAGGCGGGTTTCCTTGTAGCGGATTTTGACTTTGATCTCCTGTTCCTCGGTCGCCATGAGTCGAGCGGCGGTATCGACGGGAGTTTCTGTCGGGATGTCGAGAGGCATGAGATCATTGGGCTCCGTGAGGCCAGTGTCAGCGTCTGCGGGAGTGGTCAGGGATTCGTTAGTGAATGCGCCCTCGGAATCTTTTGTCGGTTCGGCATTCGATGGGCCATCAGCCTCGGGAAGGGTGATGAAATCGCTGTCGCTAGCCGTGCTCGGTGCGGTTAATGGGGCAGTGAGTGTCAAGGCGGCTTCCTTGGGCGTGGCCGTAGGGGAGGGGGAGGATTTAGGCGCTGCTGGAGATTCTTGGGCCACCAAACCTAACGGCAAGAACGCACAAAAAAGAAGTGTCGGGATATATCGCATCTGGAAAAAGCGCACGGCAGCGCGCTTGAAAATACAGCAATTTTGAGATCAGTTGGCAAGAGGATGAGTAATTACAGGGAGACTTTCATGCCAGAGCCGATCGAAGCGGCCCGAGCGATGCGCCATCGCGAGGGGTTTGCTTTTCTCGACTCTTCCCTTCCCACGGGCGGCGCACACTCGATCCTAGCCTGTGAGCCCGACCTCGTTCTTCGTGGAACGGATTGGTCGCTCATCGAGGCAGAGCTCCAAAAAAGAAATCAAGTGGGCACAGATTGCGGTGCGGCTATCGGGTGGGTTGGTTTCGATGGGGAGTATCACTTTTCTTTTTATGATCGGATTCAGGTCTATTCGCACGATTCCCGAAATTGGAATTATTCCCCACCTGAATCGGTTTCCCATTCGGCAAATTCCCTAAGCTTAAATTTCCTGCCATCTATCGAGCGGGAAGTCTTCATCGACATGGTGGAACGGGCGAAAGCCTACATTGCCGCAGGGGATATATACCAAGTTTGTCTGAGTCACCCGTTTCATTCCGCTTTCCATGGCGACGCGTGGGATTACTACGAAAGGCTAAGAAAACACTCCCCGGCCCCCTATGGAGCCTATCTCGACGCGGGGAATCTGAAAATCGCGTCGGCTTCCCCAGAGTGCTTTTTGCGGATGGTCGGGAGGAGGATCTCTACGCGCCCCATCAAGGGGACCCGCCCCCGCATGGCCGATCAAAAAAGCGACCGAATCAGTTCCAGAGAACTGGAAACCTCCGCAAAAGAGATCGCGGAGTTGATCATGATCACCGATCTGGAGCGCAACGACCTTGGGCGGGTTTGCGAATACGGATCGGTTTGCGTGCCCGAGTTGCTGAAGTTGGAAGCCTACGAGCAGGTGTTTCATCTTGTTTCGACGGTCGTCGGGGAATTGCGCGCGGAGGTGAGTCATGTTGCTGCCTTGCGCGCCTGCTTTCCAGGTGGGTCGATTTCCGGCGCCCCCAAGAAACGCGCTCTGGAGATCATTCATGAGCTGGAGCCATTCTCTCGAGGATTATATACAGGGGCCATTGGGTACTTCGGTTACAATGGAGAAAGCCAGTTTTCGATGACCATTCGAACGGCTGTCTTCGAGGAAGGGCGAGCCCATTTTCATGTTGGGGCCGGGATTGTGGCGGATTCCGATCCGAGTATGGAGTGGGAAGAAACCCACCACAAGGCAGCGGGATTGTTGTTGGCGGCGAGGGAACTTTAGGATTGCGCCATCCATTCCCGCATATCCGACGGCAGAGGGCACTCCCACTCGAGGATTTTACCATCCCATTCGATCGAGAGGCCGGCGGAGTGCAAGGCATGGCGAGAGAGGTGAAGTCGGGAGGCGAGCGAGGGCGTCCATCCCGTCTTGACGAATTCCAAGTATAAATCCTCTGAGGGCCCATAGATTTTATCACCTATGACGAAGTGCCCGAGGGACGCGATGTGAACTCGGATCTGGTGGGTCCTTCCCGTGATCGGTCGGGCCTCGAGAAGTGAAAAATCCCCTAGGGTATTTTTAAATGTGTCGCGTTTTTTGAAATGCGTGAGAGCTTCTGCCCCCGCTGGGTGGATGATGCGTTGGAGATGGATCTTCGTGTCAGCAACCTCGCCTTGACGAATGATCGGCGCATTGACGGAAAATTCATCGAGGGATGGAATGCCATTCACAAGTGCCATATAGGTTTTTCGGATTTGACCTTCCTGCATGGCCATCGCCGCGCGACGCGCTGCAGCCGCATTTTTGGCGACGAGCACTAGGCCGCTGGTTTCCCGGTCGAGTCGGTTGATTAACGAAACCTGCCCTCCATTGGCGATCTCGAAGCCCAGAAGATCCTTCAGCGCATCCCAAAGGGTGCGAGGTCCACCTGGTTTCGTTGGGTGCACGAGCAATCCTGCCGGCTTGTTGACGGCAATCAGATCGGGAGTTTCACCGATGATCTCGAAGTCTGCTTGATCGTGGCTCATGTCGCGGAGAGTATCGACTTAAGCATGATCGATCTTAAAAATGTCTCACGCATTTATTCCTCTGGCACCGGCGAGGTGCGCGCACTGGATGATGTCTCGCTGCACATCCCGGATGGTGACTTTGTTTCGGTTACGGGGCCAAGTGGGTGTGGTAAAAGCACGTTGCTCAATATTCTTGGCGGACTAGATCATCCAACTTCGGGCGAGATTTTTGTGAATGGGATCGCACTCCACAATGCCGGTGAAAAACAACTCACCCACTATCGTCGCCACACGCTGGGTATCGTTTTTCAGTTTTTCAACCTTCTTCCGGCAATGAATGTTCGGGAAAATGTCGAGCTGCCCCTTCTTTTAAGAGGTGACTCCACAAAATTAGCCGCACCACGCGTTGCCGAAATGCTCGATCTCGTCGGTCTCACCCATCGTGCGTCTCATTTTCCACATCAGTTAAGCGGGGGCGAGATGCAGCGTGTAGCGATCGCCAGAGCCATTGCGGGGAGCCCTAAACTCCTGCTTGCCGACGAGCCCACCGGAAATCTTGATTCCGCCAATGCCGACATCGTTTGCGAAACCCTCTCAAAGATTGCTTCCCAAAAAATTGCCACGCTGATTATTGTTACGCACAGCGAAGCCGTTGCCTCCTTGGCGTCCACTCGCATACAAATTCTCGATGGAAAAATCCTCTCACAACTCGATAGGCCTTCTACAAGCCGATGACCCACGGTTATCGAGTGTCATGGACCGACGTCTTCAACGCTTTCATCAATCCAATCTCAATTACATTGACCTCCTCTCCTTCACTGCAGATGAGGTCTCAGCCTAAAATCCCATTCGTATCGTGGAAAAACAACGCACTCTAGCATCCTCAGCCAGCCTCACCGGTAGTGCACTTCATACCGGCGAAAATGTGACCCTCACCATTCTTCCGGCACCGGTAGGTCATGGTTTTAAATTTCAACGAATCGATCTTCCTGACGAGCCTGTGGTCGATGCCGCCGCAGGCAATGTGAAGACTGTCGAACGTGCAACCACACTTGTTCAAGGGGCGGTGAAAATCCACACAGTAGAGCATGTTCTTTCCGCGCTCACTGGCATGGGAGTGGATAATGCCCTCATTCAGATGGACGCCAATGAGCCCCCGATCGGCGATGGCAGTGCCTCGGCCTACATATCGCTTATTAAAGAGGCTGGCATCGTCACTCAAGATGCGGATCGCCGCTACCTTCAGATCACGGAGCCAATCACAGTCGAGTCTAATGGTTCCGTGCTCGTCATTCTCCCCGATACCAAGTTCCGTGTTTCTTGCACGCAGGCCGGACCCGAAGGCCGATTCACTCAATTTCTCTCCGCCGAGATCACGGCCGATTTTTACGAAAAAGAAATCGCTCCCGCTCGCACCTTTGTTTTTTACGAGGATGTGAAGCATCTCATGGATAAAGGTCTCATCAAAGGTGGTAGCCTGGAAAATGCCATCGTCGCCCGTGGTGATAGCGTTCTAAGTAAGGAGCCGCTCCGCTTCCCAGATGAGTTTGTGCGTCACAAGATCCTCGATATCGTTGGCGATCTTTCGCTCTGCGGGCGATTCTTGAAGGCCCATGTGATTGCCATCAAACCCGGCCACGGAATTAATACGGAAGCCGCTAAGATCTTAGCGGAGCGTTGTAAGTCTCTCGTTGCCCCAGCCGTCATGTCGGCACCTGCTAATGATGGCGGATTAGACATCATGGGCGTCATGCAGACACTCCCACATCGCTATCCATTCCTCATGGTCGATCGCATCATTAATTTCGAAGGCGAGTTCAAAGCTACCGGGGTAAAAGCGGTCTCGATCAACGAACCTTATTTTCAAGGTCACTTCCCTGGCCATCCCGTCATGCCTGGTGTTCTTCAACTCGAAGCCATGGCGCAGGTTTCTAGTATCGTTATGATGAGGAAGACTGAGAATGCCGGCAAAATCGGTTATTTCATGAGTGCCGATGAGGTGAAGTTTCGGAAGCCAGTCATGCCAGGCGACACCCTCTTCATTGAGTGTGAACTCACGAGTGCAAAAAAACGCCTTGGCAAGGCCTCTTGCCGATGCCTCGTTAACGGCGAGGTTGTTTCTGAGGCGATCCTTCTATTCGGACTTGTTGATAGATGACACCTATTCATCCCAGTTCCGTTGTTGATCCCAGCGCCGTCATCCATCCCGATGCGGAAATCGGGCCATTCTGTCATATCGGTCCTCAGGTTGAGATCGGCAGTGGCACGCGCTTGGTCAGTCATGTTTCTGTCACTGGTCCCACACGCATCGGCCAAGGGAATGTTTTTTACCCACACTCCTCCATCGGCCAACGCTCTCAAGATTTGAAATACACAGCAGAGCCGACCTATCTCGAGATCGGTGATCACAATTCCTTCCGCGAGTTTTGTACGGTGAACAGGGGCACCCTTCCAGGAACTAAGACCAGCATCGGGTCTCATGGCAACTTTCTCGCCTACTCGCATATCGCCCACGATTGCACTGTTGGTGATCACGTTATTTTCTCTAACAACGGGACTATTGCCGGACACGTAACAGTCGAGGATCACGCCATCATTGGAGGGCTCTCCGGCGTTCATCAATTTTGCCGAATCGGGCGCAATTCCATCATCGGTGGATGCACCAAGATTGTTCAGGATGTACCTCCCTTCATGATTGCGGATGGTAATCCCGCTGAAGTTCGTGGCATCAATCAAATCGGCCTAGAGCGCCATGGATTCCCTGCAGAATCCAC
>CAIWSO010000028.1 GCA_903915315.1 uncultured Spartobacteria bacterium
CGATTGAATAACTACGACAGCTTATCATTGGCAAGGATCGCCAGAGAAACCGACCAAAGCCGCGCTGGAATATCCAAAGTCGGATGCAACTTACGCGACTTCATCGGCGACAAATTTCTGTGTGCTCCGGGGGATCGGCAGGCATCACGCGAAGGGCAACGCCGGGCGACACTAAGGGCATGGGAGAAACGCAGGGCAGTTTCCCTGAAATAGAGGGAAAGCAGGGGGAGGGTCTTTTTATTTGTCACTTATCTGTCACAAGCAGGTTTTTTTTATCAGAAAAAAGAACCTCAAAAAGCCCGCAGAGCTAGTGTTGGAGAGGAATTGCAGCCATGAGGAGTCGAACCTCAAACCTTCTGATCCGTAGTCAGATGCTCTATCCAATTGAGCTATGGCTGCTGAAAGAGCAGAGAACATAGACGAAGTCGTTTGGTGAGGTCAATGAGGAAATGCAAAATTCGGGATTTTTTTCGCGGTGAGGGTTTGCTTGAGGCATCCTTATCGGGAGTGTCTGACGTAATGTAACGGGTGAGTATTGATCTCAAAGGCGATTGGGGTTTGGTTGGGGCTTTGGCGGCGGATGCATTGTCGATGCCTGTGCATTGGTATTACGATAGGACGGCGCTGCAACGGGATTACCCGATGCTAAAGTTCTATGTGGCGCCCAAGTCTCCTCATGCCGATAGCATTTTGTGGCGTTCGGAATACCAGCCTCTCAATGAGAAGGGTAATATCCTTCATGAGCAGGCCGTGTATTGGGGGCGAAAGGGGGTGCACTATCACCAATTCCTTCACGCTGGGGAAAACACACTGAACTTCCAGTTGGCGGTGGTCTTGTTTGACCAAGTGAAGCAGGCTGGGAGCTATAATGCCGAGGCTTGGATCGAGAAATATTGTGATTTTATGCTCACGGCAGGGAGGCACAGGGACACGTATGTTGAGGAATGTCACCGGGCGTTTTTTACGAATTATGCGCGTGGGAAAAAATGGCGTTCCTGCGGGGTGGATGACGTTCATATCGGGGGATTGGCGTCCGTGCCAGCTTTGGTAGAGGCCCTCGGCGCTGGGCATCCCGACTTGCGTGGGGTGGTGCAGGAGCACGTCGCGATCACCCACAAAAATAGCGAGGTTCTTCGTGCAGCAGACACCTTGGTGCGCCTTCATGCGGCCATCGGGAGCGGTGCGGTGAGCCTCGAGGAGGCACTTTTTGAGGAGGCCTCCGATTACATTTCGAGGCGAAAGGTCGAGGCCTGGAGCAAGAAGAGCGATGAAGCTGTGATCGGGGAAATCTTGAGCCCGGCATGCTACATTAAGGATGCATTCCCTGCGGCGCTGTATCTGGCTTGGAAATACCAACGTGATTTTTCAGGCGGGATCATCGCGAACGCGAATCTGGGCGGTGATAATTGCCATCGGGGAGCTGTCGTAGGTTCTCTACTCGGGGCAGCTTGCAAAGTTCCTCTGAAGTGGCGGGCTGGGCTTCGCGTTTTACAGGCGTGTCGAGAGTTGGAAATCAACCGCACGAGTGAGGATGGTATGGGGTGGTCTCAGGAAGTTTACAAGGCGGTGTTGCGTTTTTTGACTGGGAAAATGCCTTTTCATCCCAGATAGGAGTCGGAATAATGGAAGTTGCTTTTACCCATTTCTATTTCACCGAAACTTTCCATTATGCCATCCAAATCCAATTCTCAGATGCGTCCGTTTTCATCCGCCTTGCTTGATGGGCTGAGTCGCGCGCCAAGTCGCGCTATGCTTTATCCCGTGGGCTACAAGGAGAGCGATTTCTCGAAGTCGCAGATCGGTGTGGCTTCCACGTGGAGCATGGTGACGCCATGCAATATGCACATCGATCAACTCGCCCGCGAAGCCGCTCTGGGTATCGATGCGGCCGGTGGAAAGGCGACGATCTTCAATACCATCACGATCTCCGATGGCATATCGATGGGCACCGAGGGGATGAAGTATTCGCTCGTTTCCCGCGAGGTGATTGCGGACTCCATCGAGACGGTGGTTGGTTGTCAGGGGTTCGACGGCTTTGTGGCCATCGGCGGGTGCGACAAGAACATGCCGGCCTGTATCATGGCCATCGTGCGCATGAATCGTGCGGCGACTTTTGTTTATGGTGGAACGATTCTTCCGGGTTGCTTCGCCAAGCGTCAGTTGGACGTGGTGTCCGTTTTTGAAGCGGTGGGACAATGTGCCGCGAATAAAATCTCGATGAAGGACCTTCATGATGTCGAATCCCGCGCGATTCCTGGTCCGGGATCCTGCGGTGGAATGTACACGGCGAATACCATGGCATCAGCGATTGAAGCGATGGGGTTCAGCTTGCCAAACAGCTCGGCGCAAAATGCGGTGTCACCCCAGACGGTCACGGATTGCCGTGAGGCGGGGGCGGCTGTTCTCAACATGCTGAAGCGCGGCATCCGTCCGTCGGATATCATTTCCAAGGAAGCGCTGGAGAACGCGATCACGGTCACGATTGCCCTCGGTGGTTCAACGAATGCGGTTCTGCATCTCTTGGCTATCGCGCATACGGCAAACATCAAGCTGACGCTGGAAGACTTCACCCGCATCGGTCGCCGAGTGCCTGTTTTAGCCGATCTCAAGCCGAGTGGTCGATTCTTGATGTCCGAGTTGGTGGCGATCGGAGGGATCGTTCCGATGATGAAAATGTTATTGGCCGAGGGATTGCTGCACGGCGACTGCCTCACCGTCACCGGTAAAACGCTCAAGCAAAATCTTGCCCCTTTCAAGGCTTACCCTAAAGGCCAGGAAATCATTCGCCCGATCAGCAATCCGATCAAAAAAGACAGCCACCTCGTTATTCTTAAAGGGAATCTCGCTCCCGACGGGGCCGTCGCCAAGATCAGCGGCAAGGAGGGAGAGAAGTTTGAAGGCACGGCTCGTGTTTATGAGTCCGAAGAGAAGGCGCTCGAGGCCATTCTTGCTGGGAAAATCAAGAAGGGTGACGTGATTGTGATCCGCTACGAAGGGCCGAGAGGCGGACCGGGGATGCGCGAGATGCTATCGCCGACGAGCGCCGTAATGGGTTGCGGGTTGGGCAAGGATGTGGCGCTGATTACCGATGGACGATTCTCCGGGGGAACGCATGGATTTGTGGTTGGCCACATCACCCCCGAAGCATTTGACGGCGGGCCCTTGGCTATCGTCAAGAACGGTGATGGGATCACCATCGATGGCGTCAATCACAAGATTACGCTGGATGTGCCCGCGAAGGAAATCGCGGCCCGTCTTGCGAAGTGGAAAAAGCCAAAACCGCGCTACAATCGCGGCGTGCTCGCGAAGTATGCGAAACTTGTTTCCACCGCCTCCCAAGGCGGGGTGACCGATCTTTAAGTCCCGTTTTCCTAAATCAGAACCATGAGGCAATATCCGGCAAACCCAATGCAGGCGGCCGCTTACAAGCGCCACCAATTGCAACCCTCCGCGCCCGGTGCCAACACGCAGGTTTCGATTAGTTTTGGCGAGAGCGTGAGTCCGGAATTCCTGCGTCACTCATGGCAGATCGTGATGCAGCGCCATCCCATCCTCCGCTCCGCCTTCACCAAAACGAGTGAGGGAGTGATGGTGCGGGAGGCCGATAAGGCCGAACCGACATGGGTGCAGATGGATTGGCAGAGTGTTCCGCCTCAGGAAATCTCAAAGCGATGGAGTGTTTTGCTGGACTCCGATGCCACCAACGAATTTGAGGCCATCGCGGTTCCGCTTGTGCGCTTTCATGAGATCCGGCTTCCGGGTGGTGGTGGGCATTATCTTCTGACGACGCCGTCCTTCCTGCTAGACGAGTTTTCGCTCACCAGAGTGTTGTTGGATTTGTTGCAGACGATGGGGCAGTCACCTTTGGCTCCGATCGCGGATTTGCCTGTCGAGTCTCAGGCAAAAAACTGGGAGGAATTTTTAGCCGGGGCATCCGCTCCCATTGAGTTGTCTCCTCGTCTTGGGAATCCATCTCAGACCCACTCAACGCTCCTCATCGATCGTGAAAAATCGTCCCTCTTTGCGAAGTTTTGTCACGACCACGACTTGGAAGAAAGCTTAGTGGTGCGTTGTCTTTGGTCGCTCCTGCTCCGTCGGTTCGGAGCGACGGGGAATTTGATGCAATGTCTTTTTGACGGGCGCGGGGAATCCAGTGAGGTGGGGTATTTCCAAAACTGGCTTCCGGTTGTGCAATCTTGGAGCGGGTCGGTGAAGGACTGGTTGGATGCAGCCCAAGCCCTCTCCGACACGATGGCCGAGCAGAGCTGGATCGATCCCGATGAGGCCCTCCGTAATGCTGGGCTCGAGTGCGCGATGCAGGACATCCGCGCCGCCTTTGTGTGGAAGGCCAATTTGATCAATGACATCATTCACACGGCGCTCCCACGGTGGATTAATTTTGATGCCCAGCTTCAGTCCAAGACTTCCGCCGGTCTCGTGCTCGAGGCGCGTCCCGGGCCGAGGTTAGAACTTTCTCTTTCCGGGGTATTTCCTAGCGAGATGGCTGCAAAGGAACTGCTTTCCCGACTGACGGGATTGATCGTCACGCTTGCTGATTTTTACGACAAGCCGGTCTCCCGCTTGCCGATTCTGATGCCTGAAGAGATCGGTGCCCTGCGTGACTGGTCGCGCGGGCCAGAGCTTCACGAGTTGCCGGTCTCTGTCGTCGAGGCCTTTCGTAAAATGGCCGAGCAGCACGGGGATCGTGTCGCGGTGAGGTTCGGCGAATACCAAATGACGTATGCCCAGTTGGACTCCCTCTCCGACAAACTGGCTTCGCATCTGAATCAGTTGGGGCTTGCGGGGGGATGGCATGCGGGGCTGTTTTTAGCCCCTTCTGCTTGGATCGGGGTGGCTCTTTTGGGAGTGTGGAAAGCAGGCAACTCTTGTTTGGCGATTGATCCGACCTCCCCTCCCGAGTGGCTGGAGTCGACTCTTGCCGCTCATGATGTGAGCGTGGTCATTTGCGATGGATCCAGCGAGTCCCAAATCGACGGGTTCCAGCGTCGTCGGATTATTATCGATCAAGATTGGGATTCTCTTGAGGCGGAACCGATGGAGAAAAGAGAGATTCAGGCCGACGAGCTTGCCGCCTCTGTTCCTGGGCATGTGGATGGCGAGCCGCCGATGATTCGCGCGCTCACCCATAACATGCTCGTCACGGCTGCGATCGAGGGGGCGCGGGTATTGAACTTCAAGTGTGGCGATAGTTTTTTGGTGCGTGCAACGCCGGGTGGGGGAGCTTTCTTTGACGAGTGGATCATTCCGCTCCTTTCCGGCGGCATCGTGCATGTGGCTGGGGTTGATTTTCTGGAATCTGCTACAGCTCCTGTCACGCATCTTCGTTTGACGTCACCCGAGTGGGCGAATCAAGCTGCGGCATGGGCGAGGGGGGATGCCCCGGCGTCTGAGACGCTTCGTGTCATCGCCATCGAGGCGGGGGCGCCGTTGGCGACTTCGCATAAGATTTGGAGTGATCAACATCATCCCCCCATCAAGCAGGTTGTTTTTTTCAGTCCTGCCAGCCTTTGTGGCTTAGGTGTGGCCGGTGAGGTGCGGCGCGATGCCTCCCTCCTTTCTGTTGGGAAGCCCACAGCGGAAGTGGAGGTTTTGATTTGCGATGGCGATGGATTGGCCTTGCCGATCGGGTATGCGGGCGTTGTGTATTTTAAATTTCCGGGTTGGAAAAATCTCCCCGATGGCACGGATCGTCGTGGAGTGCATCTGGGGTTGGTGGGGTGGAGGGATGGGGAGGGAAACCTGCACTTGGAGAGTGCGGGGCGTGCGCATGCTGGCATCCCCACCGCCGAGCAGATTCGGGCCATGCAGCCATTTGTTCAGCAGTCCTTTGATGTCTTTATCGGTGAAGCCCCCTACGTCTTGGCTCCGCAAACCATCCCAGGCACAGTGCCGGTCAATGAGTGGCTCCTCAATCGCGCCGGATGGATTGATGAGAAGGCCCTGCCCAAATCGCAAGTCCCAGCCGCCGTCGTTGCCATTTCAAACCCTTCCGTGCGTTCGAAGCCTCGTGAGGACGTGGTGAAGACCGCTCGTCGCTCTGGCAAGGAGCCGTGGGTTCCTATCGTCAAAATGCAGGAGGGTTCGGGTGGGGAGTTGCTTGTTCTGGTGGCGGACTCGAGTGGTTCACCTGAGATTTATCGTGATTTGATTCAGGCATTGGGGCCATCACGCCGTATTTTGGGTATCGCGGCGCGTGGTGAGCATAGCCCAGAGGCCTGCCATCCCTCGATCGAAAGTGCCGCTGCCCAGTATATCGCTGCTTTGCTGGAAGAGGAGAATCCGGTCACTTGGAAGCTCGCGGGATTTGGTTTCGGTGCGGTGGTCGCCCTTGAGATCGCGCGTCAGCTTGATTCCGCTGGACGCACGCTTCCCCAGATTGTCTTCATCGGTGCGGCATTGCCTATGGTCTTACAGCCCGTGGGTTGGCTGGAATCCGTCAAGAAAGCCCTCAAAAAAACATCCTATTCTCCCAAAATGGAGCCTGTTTCTGCATTCAGCGAAACGGCTATCCGCCATGAGAGTGCTTGGAAAAAATATCGCTTCCCGGTTTCAGGGATTCCCGCAACCATTGTACTGCCTTCGGATATGCCGATTGAAGCGGTCGATGTCTGGAGGGAACTTCTTCCCAACGCTCTCTTCGAGCCTGTAAAATCGACATGGAGGGATATGCTGTCCCACCCCTCTGTCAAACGAATAGCATCCATCCTGAATAGCACAGGAACGCCGGAATTGTTCTAATGCCGGAACAGGATAGAAATCCTGTGTTGCTTGAGCTGCAAGTTCCCGATTAGCCCGGAAGGTTTTTAAGCAACTGGGAGTTGGTGGGGTATTTGCGAATGAAGAAAAGGAGGCGTTCGATGGCCTCGAGTGGCTTGTGCCCAGAGAGTCCTCTACGAATGACGCTGATTTTGTGCAGGTCTTCTTCAGAAATGAGCAGTTCTTCGCGGCGAGTGCCGGATTGGAAGATATCCACGGCAGGGTAGATGCGCTGGTCGCTGATCTTGCGATCTAGGACGAGTTCCATGTTACCGGTGCCCTTGAATTCCTGGAAAATCAGGTCGTCCATGCGGCTGTTGGTCTCGATGAGTGCCGTGGCTAGGATGGTGAGGGAACCGGCTTCCTCTGTATTGCGGGCTGCGGCAAAAAGTTTGCGTGGGATTTCTAGGGCGCGGGCATCCACACCGCCGGACATTGTGCGACCGCCGCCACCTTGGGCATTGTTGAAGGCACGGCCGATGCGGGTGAGGGAATCCATGAGGACAAAGACATCCTTGCCCATTTCAACAAGGCGTTTTGCACGGTCGATGGCGAGTTGAGAAATCCGGGTATGGGTTTTAATGTCGCAATCGTTCGAGCTTGCCATGAGTTCGGCAGTGGGAACGGTGCGGCGGATCTCGGTGACTTCCTCGGGGCGTTCATCGACCAGAAGGATGATGAGCTTCATTTCCGGATGGTTTTTCACCACGGCGTCGGCGATGTGCTGGAGGAGCGTGGTTTTTCCGGTGCGGGGTGGGGCCACGATGAGGCCGCGTTGGCCCTTGCCGACTGGGGCGACCAGATCGATGACCCGTGTCGTGTAGCGCTCTGGAACGGTTTCCAATACGACACGTTCATTGGGGTTGATCGTGGTGAGTTCTTCAAAAACGGGAAGATTCTGGAACTTTTCCGGATCCTCACCCTCAAGCTCGGTGAGCTTGTGCATTTGAGGGCCACGGTTGCCTCGGCGTGTCTCGCCGCGAATCCACATGCCATCGCGAAGACCATACTTTCGTACGATTTCCGGAGTCACAAAAATGTCGTTGTTGGATTGGGTGAAATTGCGTTTTGCCTCGCGAAGAAAGCCGAATCCCTTGCCCGAGACCTCTACGATGCCCTCGGCATACACGGGTGGTGGTGGAGGGGTTGCAGGAACAGGCGGGGCCGGAGGTTGTACAGGAACAGGTGGAACCGGATTGGGAGCCTCGATGGATGGCGCTGGTGCGGGAGATTGTCCGACCGGCGGAGTGGAGTGGGATTGTGACGAAACGGAATTTTCGGCAGTCACAGGAGTCGGGGTGCAAGGAACAGCAACCTCCGCGGGCGGGGTGGAAACCTCGAGAGGCGTTGCACTCGCGGCTTTGCGACGTGTGCGGCCGATCTTTGGTGTGCGGGTGCGCGGGCGTTTCGGTGCTTCCTTGGTTTCGGAATTCTCTTTCGCTGCGGCTTTGGTTTTGGGTCTCTGCTCGTCTTCAGTCATGGTAAAAAATCTTGGTCGTGTCCGTGTTGCCGACATCTGGCCTTATACAGGTCGGCATTGGGAGTCATCACGTCCGGATGGTGTGTCGGGATATCGTGGATTACCTAAGACTTGCAGGAAATCACGGACGATGTCCGTCGACGGGTGTTTCAAAATCTTAACTTCGCAAGCGGAGGGGATCAGCACTGCGAGTCAGAAGAATGACTGCAGTAAATCCCTGATCTGCGTCGTTGTCAACGCCTATTCCTGAATATATTTTGCGGCGGTGGCTTCGTTGCGTCCAAGTGAGGGAACGTGAGGGCTTTTATTTTTCTAACTTGGGCGAGTCGGATGTCGTTGACTTGGCATGGCTGAAAATCTGGGCCAATTCCATCTCGCTTTCGATATCGTCAATGAGGCCGAGATCGTGAAGTTCGGGGACAAAGACGCGACGGTCGGAGACATCCTCCAGCGGCAGATACATATCTAGATAGCGAGCAATGATGCGGTAGTCGGTGTCGCTAGGGCTTTCATCGCTCGAGCGAATCGGAGGTTCGCTTGGGGCCAGATTCGAGGACTTGCTTTTGCGTTTTCCCGACTCTGGTAGATGGATGGTAGAGTCGACTTGTATCCACGCATCGTGACGCATGGTGCGATGCTCGCCAGCAAGCCACAAAAGAACCGCCCCATTAAGAAGGCAACTACGCGCGTTCGTGGTGAGAAAAATGCCGGGCGGCCGATTCATTAACTCGTCATAAAGCATCAGGGCGGTGTCGGCCATGATGCATCCCGGACCGATGATCTCGAGTTCAATGCGCGGTGACTTTTTGGCCAAGCCCGCGCGTAGTGTATTAAGAAGGATAGTCGGGTGGGTTTCAGCTAGGTCGAGTTGGATGTTTCTATGGGTCATCGTGGCAATACTGGCAGAAGTGATAGGTCAAAAACGGTCCAAGGAGCGGAAAATATTAATGACTTTTTTCCGGTTGGGGGAGGATGTTTTCAAACCGAGCGTGGAGGTTTGAGTAAAACGGATAGGTGCCGACTGGCGCGTTGGAGGGTTTGTAGCGCCATTGTTTGTAGCTCCAGAGCCACAGTTCGGGGTTCTTTCGAATGATGGGTTCCATGGCGTCCCAACAGGCTTGGGCGATTTGTTGATGGGTTGAGCCCTCTGGAATTTCCAATGGGGGATGGTAAACGATGCGGAAAAAGCCATCGGGTTCGGGGAAGATCTGGCTGGGAACAAGGCGAGCATGGCTGCGTTCGTGGAGGATGCCTGCCATCGGGCTCATGGATGTCCAGAGGCCAAAGCAGCGAACAGGCACGGCACCTAGTCTGGGGTTGATCCTGAGATCGGCGGCGGCGCCCACTATGCCGCCGGCGCGAAGACGTTTGATCATGCGAACGAGGGC
Organism: uncultured Spartobacteria bacterium; assembly: GCA_903915315.1. Classification (GTDB taxonomy): domain Bacteria; phylum Verrucomicrobiota; class Verrucomicrobiia; order Chthoniobacterales; family Terrimicrobiaceae; genus UBA967. The sequence continues at coordinate 9,646 of CAIWSO010000028.1, forward strand.
GCGAGAGGGTGGGATGATGGAGTGGCCGCCCAGACTGCGAAGGTGGTCGAAGATGGGGCCGATCAAAGGGTTTTTGAATGTTTGAGCAATCGCCAAGCCTGGGCCCATGGCAAAGGAACTGCCAAGGCTGAGCCATTCAAAATTCGAAAAGTGAGAAAGAATATAAATACCGTGTGCATTTTTGCATCCGTCAACGGGGTCCATGTCCAGACCTTCGATACGCATGTATTTCTGGTAATTTTCGTGAGTCAGGTTGGGAGACCAGAGGAGACAGAGCATCGTGCGTGCGAAATTCTGGAATGAGGCACGGGCGATGCGATTCCTAGCAGCGATGTCGTAGGTATCACCGAAGGCAACGCGCAAGTTATCGATGGCGACGGCACGCCCGCGTGAGTCCAAGTAGTGGAAGAGAAACCCGGCCAAGTTGGCAATTGGCTGAATCCAGCGGTAGGGGAGGCGCGGAATGAGGGCGCAGATGAGGCGAAGACCAAAAAACTCGAATTGATAGCGAAGAGACTTCAAGCCGGGCGTCGGTTTTTCTCGTTTGGCGCTCGGAGGGACCACGTCGGTGGTCTCGGTCGAGTCTGTCGTGCTAGCTGGGTTCACTTCCTGACGGGCTTTCAGTTGGTTGATTTATAGATCCAGCGAAGCGGGGAGTAAAGAAGACAACGGACCATTGTTAGTGGAATCTGGATGAGGAGAAGGGTGGATTTTTGCGAAAGACGAAGCGGGATTTCGCAGGTGGAGTCAGTGGCTACGGCAGGAGTCGAG